>CAYNWI010000105.1:0-4795 GCA_964400825.1 uncultured Anaerolineae bacterium
GTGTCTCGATGAATAGGGGATTGGGGGAGCTAGAGCGAGAGGGGAGAGCTAGAGGGGTCAGTTGAGAACTCCATCTCTAGCTCTGAACTCTAGCTGTTGTGTCTCGATGAATAGGGGATTGGGGGAGCTAGAGCGAGAGGGGAGAGCTAGAGGAAGTGGTCAGGTATGTTCAAGTTTGAGACCTTCGAAGCCTGGAAGCGTGGGATAGAGTTTGCCAACGAGGTGTTCGAGTTGGCCAATGGGTTATCACAGCGTTACCAGTTCTCTTTGGGCGAGCAATTGAGGCGAGCCGCGTTGTCTATCCCAACGAACCTCGCCGAAGGGAGTGGGCGGGATAATCCCAAGGAGAAGAGGTATTTCTACAGGATAGCCAAGGGATCGGTGTACGAGGTGGTAAGTCTGTTAGTGATGGCTGGGAAGCGAGGGGCGCTATCGAGGGAGAAGTATCGGGAGCTGTACCAGGAGGCTGACGAGATAGCGGCGATGATCAGCGGTGCGGTGGCTTCAAGTATGGCTTCTAATCGCGATTGAATTGAGAGTGGGCTAGGAGAGAACTCTACCTCTATCTCCAAACTCTAGCTGTTCTGTCAGGAATATTGTTTGACAAAAATTGATAAGGCTGGTATAATGTCACGTTGCGTCTATATCTCCAACCCAATTTGCGAAGGCGCAAACGGCTCAGCGGATTGGGTTTTGCTTTTTCTGAAGAGGGGGAACCAGGGGTAACTTATGGCCAATAATCGTGTTTGTAAGTCGTATGCCAGAATCACAGACGTGCATCACCTGCCCGCCCTGATCGGGGTGCAGTTGCACTCCTTTAAATGGTTTCAAGAAGTGGCCCTGCAGGAGCTGTTCGATGAGATCTCGCCCATCATCAGCTACAGCGGGAACCTGGAGCTTCACTTTCCTGGCCTGGACCAGCGCATGAATGATGAGTTTGGCCTGGAATATCGCTTCGATGAACCCAAGTACTCCGAGAATGAGTGCCTGGATAGAGATATGACTTACGCCGCTTCTCTGTACGTGAAGGTCATGCTCTACAACCGGGAGATTGATCAACCCATGGTGCAGGAAATCTTCATGGGTGATTTTCCCGTTATGACCGAAAGCGGCACCTTTATCATCAACGGCACCGAGCGGGTGGTGGTCAGTCAGTTGATCCGCTCTCCTGGCGCTTACTTCGACGTCGAGGAGGACCGAGCCACGGGGCGCCTGCTCAGCCAGGCCAAGCTCATTCCCGACCGGGGAGCCTGGATGGAGTTCGAGACTCGCAAGAGCGATTACATCATCGTCAAGTTCAACCGTAAGCGCACTTTCCCGGTGACTGTCCTCCTGCGGGCTTTGGCAGCAGTGGACGATGGCACTGGCAGCGAGGTTCTCAAAGAGGGCAGCGACGAGGAGTTGCTGGAGCTCTTCGCGGAAGTTGACAACATGCCCGACCACCAATACATTGCCACTACTATCCAGCAGGAGCCGGCCTGGACACCGAAGGGTGACCGCACTGTGGCCGAGGAGGCCCTGCTCGAGTTCTTCAAAAAGATGCGCCCCGGCGATCCGCTAAACCTGGACAATGCCAGGAAGTATCTGGTGGCCCAGCTCCTCGACCAGCACCGCTATAACCTGGAGAAGGTGGGACGCTATAAACTTAATCAGCGGCTTGGCCTGGACATTCCGCTTGAACGGCGCACTATTACCAGGGAAGACCTGGTCGGGCTGGTGGAGCGCATGATCCGCATCAACAATGGGGTGGAAGAGCCTGATGACATAGACCACCTGGGCAACCGACGGATCAAGACCGTAGGCGAGCTTATCCAGAACAAATTGCGCGTCGGGTTCAGGCGCATGGAGCGGGGAGTGAGAGAACGCATGAGCATCCGCGACCCGGAGCAGGTAACACCCGTGGCCTTGATCAATGTCCGACCTGTGGTGGCGATCATCCGGGAGTTCTTCGGCGGCAGCCAGCTCTCTCAGTTCATGGAACAGACCAACCCCCTGGCCGAGCTCACCCATAAGCGGACTCTGTCGGCGCTAGGGCCAGGAGGGCTGAGGCGAGAGCGGGCGGGCTTCGACGTGCGCGACGTTCACCACAGCCACTACGGCCGCATCTGCCCCATCGAGACCCCCGAAGGGCCTAACATCGGCCTCATCGGCCGCCTGGCCACCTATGGTAAGGTGAACGACTTTGGCTTCATTGAAACCCCCTATCGCAAGGTGATCAGGTCGGTGCCCAACGACTACGGGCAATTGGTGGATAAGACCTTGCGAGCACAGGTTCTCGATCCTGACAGTGGGGAGGTAGTAGCCGAGGCAGGAACCCTCATTACCCCGGAGCTAGCCAGGCGCATCGCCGCCCTGCCCCTGGAGGACGAGGTCAAAGTCAAGCCCACGGTCACCAACGAAGTCGTCTATCTCACGGCCGACAAGGAGGACCAATACACCATCGCCCAGGCCAACGCTCGCCTGGATGACAGGGGGCAGTTCGTCAGCCCCCGCGTCTCGGTGCGGCGCAGCCAGAAGTTCCTCTTCGAGTCGGCAGAGCAGGTTGACTACATAGACGTCTCCCCCAAGCAGATTGTGGGCATTTCGGCGGCTCTTATCCCTTTCCTGGAGCACAACGATGCCAACCGCGCTCTGATGGGCTCCAACATGCAGCGCCAGGCAGTGCCCCTGATTGTCCCTGAGGTGCCCCTGGTGGGCACCGGTATGGAGTGGGATGCGGCCATTGATTCAGGTCAGGTGATTGTAGCCAGGGAGGATGGCGAGGTGGTTAGTGCCACCGGTCGCCAGATCGTAGTGGCTGGCGATGACGGCCCTCACGTCTACCCCTTACGCCGATACAATCGTTCCAACCAATCAACTTGTATTGATCAGCGTCCCGTCGTTAGCAGAGGTGAACGGGTTAAGAAGGGAGATGTGCTGGCCGACTCCTCCTCTACCGATGGCGGTGAGCTGGCCCTGGGGCAGAACGTGTTAGTGGCCTTCATGTCCTGGGAGGGCGGCAACTACGAGGATGCCGTCCTGGTCAGCGAGAGCCTGGTGCGGGAAGACAAATTCACTTCCATTCACATCGAGAAACACGAGGTCCAATCCCGCGATACCCGACTTGGGCCTGAGGAGGTCACCCGCGACATCCCCAACGTGGGAGAAGAGGCCCTGAAGGACCTCGATGAGGGCGGCATCGTGCACATTGGGGCCGAGGTGGGGCCCAACGACATCCTGGTGGGCAAGATCACCCCCAAGGGCGAGAAGGAACTGACTCCTGAGGAGAAGCTCCTGAGAGCCATCTTTGGTGAGAAAGCCAGGGAGGTCAAGGATTCGAGCCTGCGCCTGGCCCACGGTGAGCGGGGCAAAGTGGTTGAAGTGAAGATCTTTACTCGCGATGAGAACCGGGACCTGCCGGCGGGCGTTGATAAAATGGTGCAGGTCAGCGTGGCCCAGCGGCGCAAGGTCACCGAAGGCGACAAGATGGCTGGCCGTCACGGCAATAAGGGAGTTATCTCCAGGGTTCTTCCCATTGAGGATATGCCCTTCCTGGCCGATGGCACGCCGGTAGAGTTCATTCTCAACCCCCTGGGCGTGCCGGGTCGCATGAACATTGGCCAGATCCTGGAGACCCACCTGGGCTGGGCCGCCAGCCGGTTGGGATTTCGGGCCATTTCCCCCGTCTTCGATGGCGCTGATGAGGATGAGATTGCCGCAGAGCTGGCGCGGGCCTGGCTCATTGACCGGGCCTGGGCTGAGATCACCGAGCGAGGGTGGCAGTGGCTGGAGGAGATGGAGTACGACCCTGAGTACCTGGAGGATGACGAAGAAGCCCGCCTTCTTTACGTCAGCCAGTGGTTGGAGGGGAAGGGGTACGATGAGGAGGACCTGGCAGTGGACCAGGTCTATGCGCGTCGCTGTGTCCTTCGAGAATGGCTGAAGGAGCATGGTTACGATCCTGAGGCCATCCTGGTCTTCGAGGGTGATTCGCGCTCCCTGGCCGAGAAGGAGGAGGCGGACCGTCGGGCGTGCACGGTTTGCCTGCGCCTCTGGCTGAAGGATCAGCAGGCAGCGGGCGCGGTATCTGCGCTGTCGGATGAGGAGGTGGCGCTGGAGGCCCTGCGCGTGAGCCAGGAGACCGGTATCCCTCTGCCCACTCTAGGTAAGGCCATCCTTTATGACGGCAAAACCGGTGAGCCCTTTGATCGGCCGATCACGGTGGGTGTTATCCACATGATGAAGTTGGCCCACCTGGTAGAGGACAAAGTGCACGCTCGTTCCACGGGGCCTTATTCCCTGGTCACCCAGCAGCCCCTGGGTGGCAAGGCCCAGTTTGGCGGCCAGCGCTTCGGCGAGATGGAGGTCTGGGCTCTGGAGGCCTATGGTGCTGCTCACACCCTGCAGGAGATGCTTACCATCAAGTCCGACGACGTCGTCGGGCGGGTCAAAACCTACGAGGCTATTGTCAAGGGGGAGGAGATCCAAGAACCTGGGGTGCCGGCCTCTTTCAAGGTGCTGGTCAAGGAGCTACAGAGCCTGGGTCTCTGCGTGGAGGCCATCAATGATAACGGAGAGATCATCAAGTTTGGGAAGGATGACGAGACGGAGAAGCTTCCCCGGCTGGGCCTGGGCCTGGGCTTGCCGAGATACGGCGGAAGCGATTAAAGAGTTTCTGAGATTTGCTCTTTTTAATCGTTTGTGCTATAATGTGTCGAAATCGTGGGTCAAGTGTTCTCTGGCTCACTGCATGATGAGCGCGTTAGGTTAAAACGAGGCCATCGCGACTCTCTTACGATGGCCTCTTTCAGTGAAT
>CAYNWI010000105.1:4895-8262 GCA_964400825.1 uncultured Anaerolineae bacterium
GTTAGGTTAAAACGAGGCCATCGCGACTCTCTTACGATGGCCTCTTTCAGTGAATTCATACCTTGAATATGCCAGGCACTAGAGTTAGGTTTGGGAGGAGAGTGTAACTTGCCGACTATCAACCAACTGGTCAGGAAAGGACGGAAGAAACACGGGAAGAAGAGCAAGGCTCCGGCTTTGCATTATACCTTCAACGCCTTGAAGCAGGAGAGGGATCGGCGTCCCAAAGGGGCACCCCAGAAGCAGGGCGTCTGCACTCAGGTCAAGACGATGACTCCCAAGAAGCCCAACTCTGCTCTGCGCAAGATCGCCAGAGTGCGCCTCACCAACGGCATCGAGGTCACGGCCTACATCCCCGGCGAAGGGCACAGCCTGCAGGAGCACTCTGTGGTCTTGATCCGCGGTGGCCGGGTCAAGGACTTGCCAGGCGTCCGCTACCACGTGATCCGGGGAACCATGGACGATACTGGGGTCGAGGGTCGCAGCCGGGGGCGTTCCAAGTATGGTGCCAAGATGCCCAAGAAATCGAGAGAAGAGTAGATCCAAGAAACCAGGTTTACTCAACTATCGCTTTTGGGGCTCTCGGCGGTGCGGCAAGTCAAGTTTCTTCAGCCCGAAATCTGGTTTCTAGTAGAGTAGGAGTTTAGTATGTCTAGACGCTATCATCCTCCCAAGCGGGAGATTAAACCCGACATAAAGTACAACAATGAAATGGTGGCCAAGTTCATCAATAAGTTGATGAAGGGGGGGAAGAAGAGCCTGGCGGCCAGGATCCTCTATGATTCGTTTGACATCATCGAAGAGAAGATGAAAAAGAGTCCCCTGGAAGTGTTTGAGCAGGCCATTGATAACGCCGCCCCGGTTCTGGAGGTCAAGCCACGGCGAGTTGGCGGGGCGACCTACCAGATACCGATGGAGGTGCCGGCCGGCCGCCAGGTTTCGCTGGCCGTGCGTTGGCTGCTGCAGGCGGCTCATAATCGCCCCGGCAAGTCTATGGCTGAGAAGTTGGCTAACGAGTTGATGGACGCTGCTCAGGGCACTGGGGCCACTATCAAAAAGAAGGACGATACCCACAGGATGGCTGAAGCCAACAAGGCTTTCGCTCACTACCGGTGGTAACAATGATCAATGACCAAATCCCAATGGAATGTTGGTCGTTGGTCATTGGATATTGGATATTGGTCATTGGATATGCCTAGAGAATACCCTTTGGAAAGGATGCGCAATACAGGCATAATTGCCCACATAGACGCGGGCAAAACCACCGCTACGGAACGGGTGCTCTTTTACACGGGCCGTACCCATCGCATGGGGGACGTGGACGATGGCACGACCGTCACCGACTGGATGGATCAGGAGCGGGAGAGGGGCATCACCATCACCGCGGCGGCCATAACTTGCTATTGGCGCAATCATCAGATTAACATCATTGATACTCCAGGCCACATTGATTTCACCGTCGAGGTTCAACGCAGCCTGCGGGTCTTGGACGGAGGCGTCGTCATCTTCGATGCGGTGGCCGGCGTGGAGCCCCAGTCGGAGACCGTCTGGCGGCAGGCCGATTCCTACCAGGTGCCGCGCATCTGCTTCGTTAACAAGATGGACCGCGTGGGGGCCGACTTCTGGCGCACCATCGAGATGATCGAGGAAAGGCTGGAGGCCAATCCCGTGGCCCTGCAGGTCCCGCTGGGGACAGAGAGCTCTTTTCGCGGCGTCGTTGATCTCATCAACATGCAGGCCATCTCCTACAGCGACGAGCTGGGCGCGGAATCCGAGGTCGGGCCGATACCGGCCGAGTTGCAAGAGGAAGCAGCCCAGAAGCGAGAGCTCTTGCTGGAAAAAGTGGCCGAGACCGACGAGGCCCTGACCATCAAGTATCTGGAGGGCGAGGAGATCACGGCCGAGGAGTTGCGGCGCGCTCTGCGCCAGGCCACCCTGAAGGGCGAATTGGTGCCGGTGCTTTGCGGGTCGGCTCTGCGGAACAAGGGTGTGCAGCCCATGTTGGATGCGGTGGTGGACTACCTGCCTTCGCCGCTGGACATACCGCCTATCGTGGGGATCAATCCCAAGACCGAGGCCCAGGAGAGTCGCCCGGCCGACGAGGAAGCACCTTTAGCTGCTCTGGTCTTTAAAATAGTAACCGACCCCTACGTGGGCCGTCTGGCCTATTTCCGGGTGTACTCAGGCAGGATCAAGGCCAGGGGGGCGGTGCGTAACACCAATAAGAACACCAAGGAGCGCATCGGTCGTCTGCTGCGCATGTACGCTAACCGCCGCGAGGAGATAGACGAGGTGCTGGCCGGTGACATCGGGGCTACGCTGGGGCTCAAGGACACTTTTACCGGCGAGACCCTGAGCGATTTCAATCGCCCCATCATCCTGGAAAGCATCAAGTTCCCGGAACCGGTCATCTCGGTGGCCATCGAGCCGCGCACCGAGGCCGATCAGGACAAGATGAGCGGGGCCCTGAACCGACTGGCTGAAGAGGACCCGACCTTCAAGGTGAAGACTGACGAGGATACGGGCCAGACTATCATCTCTGGCATGGGGGAGTTGCACCTGGAAGTCCTGGTCGAACGCATGTTGAGGGAGTTCAAGGTCAGGGCTGGTGTGGGACGTCCTCAGGTAGCGTACAAGGAAACCATAACCAAGTCCGCGCGGGCCGAGGGGCGGTTTGTCCGTCAGACGGGAGGGCGAGGCCACTACGGCCACGTCTGCCTGGAGTTGGAGCCTCTGGAGAAGGGCGGAGGCTTCGAGTTCGAGAACAAGACCGTGGGAGGGGTTATTCCCAAAAGCTTTATCCCCTTCGTGGAGCGAGGCGTTCGAGAGGCTTTGGATAGCGGCGTCCTGGCCGGCTATCCGTTGGTTGATCTAAAAGCCACCCTCGTGGACGGTTCCTACCACGAGGTGGATTCCTCCGATGTGGACTTTAAGATCGCCGGCTCTATGGCTTTGAGGAACGGCGTGCTGCAGGCTGATCCCATCCTTTTGCAGCCCGTGATGAAGCTGGAGGTAGTTGCGCCTGAGGAGTTTGCGGGCGAGATCATCGGCGACCTGAGCGCGCGAGGGGCCCAGATCGAGGGCCTGAGACCCCTGAGCGGGGGATTGCAGGCCGTGCAAGCTCACGTGCCTTTGGCAGAGATGTTTGGCTATGCCACCGACCTCCGCTCGAGGACCCAAGGGCGCGGCGTTTTCACAATGGAGTTCGATTATTATGGCCAGGTGCCGCCCGAAGTTATGGAGCGGCTTGCTTAGGGGTAACAGCATTGAGGTTCCCAGCAATATTATTTTTCATAAGGAAAGGAGAACTCTAATGGCTAAGGAGCATTTTGAGAGGACGAAGCCGCACGTGAACGTGGGGACGATA
>CAYNWI010000106.1:0-8255 GCA_964400825.1 uncultured Anaerolineae bacterium
GCGGGGATGGACAAGATGTGGTAGAATGGTGGCATCAGGAAACCGCGTGGACGTGGCCAGGTTTCCTTGATGTCCAACTGGGCGGACAATGAAATCGGACAGGAGCGAAATGCCCCTGCCCGATTTTGCGTTCATTCGGCTGTTCGTAACTGGACCACACCCAGAGTTCCGAGCACTGAGGACGTCCTTTGAATCCTACAGTCCGTTGTTCCTCTTGCGGGAGACAAACAGCAAGAGAGCCAACGTCATGGCCCCTAATACCAGCAGAGCCAGGAATTTGTAGAGGCGGGATGAGATGGCCAGAGCGAGGAATCCGAAGAGGGAGCAGAGGAGATAATAGAGGAGAACGATCTGGCGCTGGGAGAGGCCCAGGTCCAGGAGGCGGAAGTGGAGGTGGCCTCTATCTCCTAAGAGAGGGGAGCGACCCAGGCGGAATCGGTCGAAGATGAGCCAGGCTACGTCCAGAATGGGGATGCCCATCACCAACAGCACGGTGGCCATCTTGGCTCCAGCCATGATGCCCAGGGCTCCCACGACGAAGCCCAGGAAGAAGGAACCGGAGCTGCCCATGAACACTCTGGCGGGGTGGAAGTTGTAAGGCAGGAAACCTAACGTTGCGCCCAAAAGGGCCAAGGGAAGAAGGGCTACGCTATGCTGACCCTCGCGGTACATGTGGAAGGCCAGCACCGCCGAGAGGATGGCCGTCACTCCTGCTGCCAGCCCGTCCAGGCCATCCAGCCAATTCACGGTGTTCATCATGCCCATCAGCCAGAAGAGGGTGAAGGCCACGACAAAGGGCCAGGGGAAGGGTGCTGTCTGCTGATTGGTGAAGGGGTTGTTAACGTATTCGATGAAGATCAGGAATTGAATGGCGATGAGGGCAGCGATAAGCTGGGCTATGATCTGGGGAGATGCGCGGAGTTCACGCTTGTCATCGTAGATTCCGACCAGGAAGATGAACGTGCCCCCCAGCAGCAGCCCTACCAACCTGGTCAGCTCTTTGGGATCCTGCCGCTCCACCGGCAGGAACTGGGCCAGCACTGTCGTGACCACGAAAGCCACGTACAGCGCCACGCCGCCCAGTCTCGACTTCGTACCGGCGTGCTTGCGCCTGCCCCCCGGCGCGGCCACGAAGCCGTAGCGCTCTCCCAGCCGCCGCGCCAGCGGCGTCAGCGTAAGCGCCAGCGCGAAAGCTACTACAAAGACCACAAGAAAAGGCATTTCTCAGTGTTATCCGTGTCATTGCGAGCGAAGCGAAGCAATCCCCACTCCGCGACTTGGAGATTGCTTCGGCCCCGAAACCGGGCCTCGCAATGACACTATCTTGAGCTACGTCCCAAACAGCCGGTCGCCCGCATCGCCCAGGCCGGGCACAATGTAGCCTATTTCGTTCAGTCGCTCGTCAACGGCGGCGATGTGGATGGAAACATCTGGGTGGACGCTGGAGAGGTGTTCGATCCCCTCAGGGGCGGCGATGAGGCCCACGAACTTGATGTTTCGAACCCCAGTTCTTTTGAGGATATCCGCCGCTGCTACCGCCGATCCGCCAGTGGCCAGCATGGGGTCGAGGATGAAGACTACCTCAACCGTCGCCTTCTGGGGCACATTGGTGTAGTACTCGATGGGCTGGAGGGTCTCTTCTTCTCGATAGAGGCCGATGTGCCAGACGTGAGCCGTAGGGATCACTTCCAGGGCTGGCCCTACCATCGTCAGACCAGCTCGCAGGATGGGCGCGAAGGCAATTTCCCCCGCCAGGACCTGGCCCACCGTGCTGCCCATGGGCGAGGTAACGGGGCGCTCCACTGAGGTCAAATCCTTGGTCGCTTCGTAAAGCAGCAGCCAGGTTACCTCCCTCACCAACTCCCGAAACCTCTTGGGCTCAGTATTCACATCCCGCAATAGAGTGAGCTTGTGCTGGACCAAAGGGTGGGGGGATTGAAAGACTTTAGCCATTGAATCCTCTCAATTGGTAGATTCGTAGATTTGTAAATTCGTAGACTCGTGGATCAATCTACGAATTTACGAATCTACGAGTTTCCGAGTCTACGCCTCCCCACAGCGTTCGAGGAGTTTCTCCCATCTCCTGTCCACATCAGCTTGCAGCTCGCCTATGACGTACCTGAACTGTGGTTGGAAGAGGTGACGGAAGCGCCCCTGAGATTTTAGCCACTCCTCGATGGGCAACTTCTCCTGTGGCTTGTAATTCAGCTTCCATTCCCCGTTCTCCACCTCGAAGAGAGGCCAGAAGCAAGTCTGCACTGCTAGCTTGGCCATCTCGATGGTCTCGTTGGTCTCGTACCGCCAGCCACGTGGGCAGGGAGCGAGTACATTGAGAAAAGCCGGCCCATCGGCGGCGACGCCCTTTTGCGCTTTGGTCATCAAGTCGCGCCAGCGCCAGGGAGAGGCCTGGGCCACGTAGGGGATGTCATGGGCGGCGAAGATCTCCGTCAGCGGCTTGCGATACTGCTGCTTGCCGGGGATGACCTTCCCCGCCGGTGAGGTAGTAGTGTTGGCCCCGTGAGGGGTGGCACTGGAGCGCTGGATGCCGGTGTTCATGTAGGCCTCGTTGTCGAAGCAGACGTACATCATCTTGTGACCCCGCTCGAAGCAGCCAGAGATCCACTGCAGGCCGATGTCGTAGGTTGATCCGTCGCCGCCGAAGGCGATGAACTTCAGTCCTTTGTCCTCGATCTTGCCCTGCCGCACCAGGGAGCGGTACATCGCCTCGGCCCCAGCGATGGTCGAAGACGCATTCTCGAACGCGCTGTGGATCCAGGGCACCCGCCAGGAAGAGTAGGGGTAGATCGAAGTGGCGATCTCCATGCAACTGGTGGCACAGGATAGCACCACTGGGTCGTCTATGGCATTGAGGATCTGTCGGGTCAAAATCGGCTCGGCGCAGCCAGCACAGAAGCGCTGTCCGGCCACGAGCCGTTCCTCCTTGTTCGCTAACTCCTTCAACTGTATAGCCATTTCGTCACTCCTTTATTCTCTCAGCCCAAGATAACTGACCGGGTTCTTCACCTCGCCCGTCTCGGCGATCTCGGCCAGGTCCTGGGCCACTTGCTCGATGTGGGCGGGGATGATGTCGCGGCCGCCCAGGCCAAAGACGTAGTCCGCTACCCTCGTCTTGGTGTTGCCGGCGGCGAAGAGGGCGGCGCATAGCTCCAGGTAGATTGGGCCAGGGCCGTCTCCGTTCATCGCTCCGAAGACGATGGAGCGATCCAACACTCCCACCGCTTTCACGTTGGCGAGAGCCTCGGCGAACTCCTGGGCGGGGAAGGGGCGGAACACCCGTGGCTTGATGAGGCCGATCTTGATCCCCTTCTCACGCAGCTCTCGCACCACCATCCGGGCCGTGCCCGACGCGGACGAAAGGACGACGATGGCCATCTCGGCGTCTTCCATCCCGTGGGTCTCGAAGATGCCGTATTGGCGCCCCGTCAACTGGCCGTACTCCTCGCCCACCCCCACGATGACGGGCATTGCCTTAGACAGCTTATCTGTCTGCTGGCGCTTGTGCTCGAAATAGAAGTCGTACATGTCCCAACTGCCGTAGGTGGCGGGGTTGTCCACGTCGAGTAAGGAGTGCTTGGGCTTGTACTCGCCGATGAACCCCTTGACCGCTCCGTCGTCGAGCACCTCCACTCGCTCCACGCCGTGTCCGGTGATGAAGCCATCCTGCATGACCATCACCGGCAGCAAGAGTCGCTCGGCGATGCGCACCGCCTGGATGACGTTGTCGTAGGCCTCCTGGGGGTTCTCGGAGTAGAGCTGAATCCAGCCCGCGTCGCGGGTCCCCATGGAGTCGGAGTGGTCGCAGTGGATGTTGAGGGGGGCCGAGAGAGCCCGGTTGACCACAGGCATGACGATAGGCAGATGCAGCGAGGAGGCGATGTAGACCACCTCCCACATGAGGGCCAGTCCCGCCGAGGCGGTGGCGGTCATCACCCTGCCGCCGGCAGTCGAGGCGCCGATGCAGGTGCTCATGGCCGCGTGCTCGCTTTCCACGGCCACGAACTCCGTGTCCACCAGCCCGTCGGCCACGAAGGTAGAGAAGGTCTGCACGATGGCCGTCTGGGGGGTGATGGGGTAGGCGGCCACCACGTCGGGGTTTATCTGGCGCATGGCCTCGGCTACCGCGTGGGCTCCGTCCAGAGCCGTTATCTTTGATTTTGCCATTTCATTTCCTCCTAGCGCGAGTAATGAGTAATGAGGCCACGAGTAACGAGTTTCCGCGTTTACTCGTTACTCATCCCTCGTTACTCATTACCCACTACCTCCGGTACCATTTGAATAACTTTGCCTGGCCGACCGGTGATGGCATGTACCTTCACCTTGACCGGGCACTCGGCGGCGCAGATGCCGCAGCCCTTGCAGTGATCGTAGTCGAACCCGATCACCTTGCTGTTTTCGACGAGGATGATCGAGTCGGGGCAGTAGACCCAGCAGATCATGCAGTGGGTGCACGCCTCGGTATCGCGCACAGGACGCGACGAACGCCAGGTGCCTGTGAGGTACTCAACCGAGTTTCCCGCCTCGAAGACCGTCCCGGCGATGGAGGCTTCCCTCCAGCCGGCTTCCAAATTCACTGCCATTTCATTCCTCCGTTTTTGATTGCTGGCCACTGATTACTGGTCACTGGCCACTTCCTCGTACGCTCGCTTGAGAGCGGTCACGTTGGCCTCCACTACCTCTGAACGCAACTTTTCCCCCAATCGCTCTTTGGTGAGGTGGACGACGCTATCCAGCGACACCAGGCCGGTGACCCTGGCCACGGCGCCCAGCATGAGGGTGCTGGGGATGTCCCGCCCCAGGGTGTCCAGGGCGATGCGGGTAGCGTCGAGGGTGGCCACCTTGCCGCCCTTCATCCTCAGTTTCTTGCGGACCTCTGCCGGGGAATCCGGGGTATTGATGATCGCAATGCCGTCCTCTTTGAGCCCTTCGGTGAGGTTCACCACCCCTATCAGGTTGGGGTTGACCACGATCACCACGTCAGGGTATAGGATCTGGTGATGCACCTCAATGGGCCCATCGCTGATGCGGGTGTAGGACTTGATGGGCGCTCCCATGCGCTCCGGGCCGTAGTCAGGGAAGGCCTGGAAGTACTTTCCCTCCTCCATGGCCGCCTCAGCCAGTAGTTCGCCGGCCGTGACCACGCCCTGTCCGGCGCGGCCATGCCAGCGAATTTCAGTAAGTTTACCCATGCGTTAACCTCCTTGTTTCAGCAATAGGCAATTAGCTGGGCGCTAATTGCCGGCCACTATTTTAGCACTAATGGACGCCTTTGTCAAAGAAGGATTTCACATTTTCCGCTCTTTCTGGTATAATCGCTTGTAGAGGTGATTCTCATCCCCAAGCGAGGAAGCTATGACTGAAGAACGCATGATTTCACCCAGATTAAAAGAGGAAGAGGTTGCTTTGGACTTGTCCTTGCGTCCCAGGCGGTTGGCCGATTTCATCGGCCAGGACAGGATCAAGGAAAACCTCAAGATCGTCATTGAGGCGGCCAGAGGGCGAGGCGAGGCCTTGGACCACGTCCTCCTCTATGGTCCCCCCGGCCTTGGGAAAACGACCCTGGCGCATTGCGCGGCCGCCGAGATGAACGTCAACATCAAGGTCACTGCCGGGCCAGCCATCGAGCGTGCTGGGGACCTGGCGGCCATCCTCACCAACTTGCGGAAGGGCGACGTCCTGTTCATTGACGAGGTGCATCGCCTGGGCCGGGCTATCGAAGAGACGCTCTATCCAGCTATGGAGGATTTCGCCCTGGACATCATCATCGGCAAGGGGCCCAGCGCCCGCAGCCTCCGTCTCAAGCTGCCTCATTTCACCATCATCGGGGCCACCACCCGACTCGCCCTGATGACCTCGCCTCTCAGATCGCGCTTCGGCGTGGTGTACCGGGTGGACTTCTACGACCAGGCGGCCATGGAAGCCGTCGTGCGGCGTTCGGCTGGCATCCTGGGGGTGGGTATAGACGAGGGCGGAGTGAAGGAGATCGCCCGCCGCGCCAGGGGCACGCCTCGCGTGGCCAACCGCATCCTCAGGCGGGTGCGCGACTACGCTCAGGTGCGGGCCGGTGGACGCATCACCGAGGCTGTGGCCGGTAAGGCCCTGGCCATGCTGGAGGTAGACGAGCTGGGCCTGGACGACATAGACCGCCGGGTGCTCGCGACGATCATCGAGAAATTCGAGGGCGGCCCCGTGGGCCTGGAGACCATCGCCGCTGCCCTCTCCGAGGAATCCGACACCATCATGGACGTCGTCGAGCCCTATCTATTGCAGTTGGGCTTCTTGAACCGCACCCCCCGCGGCCGGGTCGCCACCCGCCGCGCCTACGAGCACCTGGGCATTCCTTGCGAGGAGAAGCCTGGGCAGCCAACGCTGTTTTAATGCAAAGGGGAATCAATGTTAGATCCCTGTTCTCCATCACCTAACCCGCCGCCTGTCTCCAGACCACGTGGTGGCGGTGCCAAGTCACTGTTCTCCGATCATTACCTGCGCCACCGGCTACCTGAGCACCCGGAGTGGGGCGAGGATGTCGCTGGGCCGTTCGAGCAACTCCGTGCACTGTATGAAGCAAAGCGGGAGATTCTGCCCAACCTCATCGAGGCCCAGACCGAGGCGGAGTTCATCCGACCGGCACTGGAGATCCTGGGCTTTGCCTACATTGTCCAGACTCCCACCCACCACGCCGGACGAGTCCAGCGGCCTGACTACGCTCTCTTCGCCGACGAGGACGCCAAAGCCGAGGCGTATCTGTTCCAGGACGACGAACCGGCCTTCTACGCCCGCGCCCTGGTAATCGCCGACGCCAAGTACTGGGAGCGCCCCCTGAGCGAGACCCGCCGCGATGATGCAAGGGACACGTTCCGCAACACCAACCCCTTGTTTCAGATCGTCAACTACCTCATCGGCACCGGCGTGGACTGGGGGATCATGACCAATGGGCGCCTCTGGAGGCTCCACTACCGCCAGGCATCCTCCACTGCTACCGAGTTCTACGAAGTGGACCTGGTGGAGGCGCTAGAATCGGGTGATCTGGAGAGGCTCAAGTATTTCTGGCTCTTCTTCTGCCGCGACGCATTCATCAAAGACGCCCAGGGGAATAGCTTCCTTGACCGGGTGCGGGAGGGGAGCGCCACCTACGCCCGAATGGTGGGCGACCGGCTCAAGGAACGGGTCTTTGAGGAAGTGTTCCCTTACCTGTCCGGTGGCTTCGTTGCTTACTGTGCTGCGCGCGGCGAAGACATGAATGGGGAGGAGGCTCGCCAAGCCATCTACGAGGCCACTCTCTCCCTGCTCTATAAGATGCTCTTTCTGCTCTATGCCGAGGCCCGCGACCTGCTCCCAATCGGCAACCCCGGATACCGGGCCCAGAGCCTGACCCAGATGGCCCGGGAGGTGGCAGGCCGGATGCGTCTAGCCGAGCCTCTGGGCCGCACATCAACTGCTATCTATGACCGCCTTCTCAATCTCTTTCGCTTGATTGACCAGGGCGATCCCGGTCTGGGACTGCCCCGCTACAACGGCGGCCTCTTCCACTTAGACCTCGACGACCCCGCCGACCAGGAGAAACACGCGGCCAACTGGTTCCTCACCCGGCACAGGGTGTCGGATGCTTTCCTGGCTCCGGCCCTAGACCTGCTTTACCGTACCGATGGCGAGCCGGTGGACTACGGCTACATCCGCGTGCACCACCTGGGGGCCATCTACGAAGGATTGCTGGAGCATCGCCTGGCCGTGGATGACGCCACTGGCGGCCGGGTCCATCTGGAGACCGACAAAGGAGAGCGGAAGGCCACTGGCTCCTACTACACCCCCGACTACATCGTCAAGTACATCGTCCACCACACGGTGGGACCAATTTTGGAGGATCGCGCCTGCCGCTTCGACGAGTTGATGGAGCAGATCGCCGAAGTGCGCCGCCAACTGGCTGACAGTCGCCGCAGTGCCAGCATCCCCATCCTGCGGGATAAACTGGAGCGGCTGGAGCACCAGGCCCGCGAGACCCTGCTCGACATTAAGATCTGTGACCCGGCCATGGGTAGCGGCCACTTCTTGGTGGAGGCGGTGGACTTTCTGACCGACGGATTGATCAAGATCCTGAGTGAGCACCCCAACCAAAACCCGGTCCTGACGATGCTGGACCGCATCCGTCGGGAGATCATCGCCAACCTTGAGCGCCAACAGATTTCGATAGACCCGGCGCGGCTGGACGACACACAGCTCCTCCAGCGGGTGGTGATGAA
>CAYNWI010000107.1:0-3884 GCA_964400825.1 uncultured Anaerolineae bacterium
CCTTTCATCCCCCCCAACCTTGGGGGGGAAAGAGGGGGGGCACCTTCCCACCCGTTGCCCCCCCTCGGTCCCCCCCAGCTTTGGGGGGGAGGCATCAGGGGGTAGCGGACGTACCAGAGGTGGGTCGCCTCTTCCTGGTGGATCACCTCCAGGTCAGAAACGGCGGTGCCGCAGCGGGGGCACCAGTTGACCATGTAGTAGCCGCGGTAGATCAGGCCCTTTTCGTAGAGCTGGACGAAGGCAGTGCGGACAGCGCGCGAGAGGCCCTCGTCCATGGTGAAGCGCTCTCGCTTCCAGTCGCACGAGGCTCCCAGGCGACGCAACTGGTGGTTGATGGCTCCACCGTAGCGCCCTTTCCAGGCCCAGCCGAGGCGGACGAACCAGTCCCGCCCCAGGTCGTAGCGGGTCAGTGGGCGGTCGTCGTCGGGCAGCGGGTAGCCGATCCCGCGCAGGAGGTCGTCGGCGGTGCGCTTGTCCAGGGCCTGCTCGATCACGTTGTGGGTGCCGATGCTGGCGTGATCGTTGCCGGGCAGCCAGAGAGTAGGCTCACCCCGCATGCGGTGCCAGCGGATCATCAAGTCCTCAATGGCCATCACCAGGGCGTGGCCGATGTGCAACTCGCCGGTGATGTTGGAGGGGGGCATAGAGATCACGAACGGCTTCTGCTCCCGGCTGGCCAAACCCTTCTCAAACTGGGTTTCCGGTGCGAAGTAGCCCCGTTGCTCCCACCAGTCGTAAAGGCGCTTCTCCACGGTGTGGGGGTTGTAGGTTTTGGATAATTCTGTAGTGGATGCTTTTTCCATGATAGGTACCTCCTCGAAAATTGCTAGCTATTCGTGCTCGTCAGCGCTCGCCCCGATCCGCAATGATATCTTCAGATAGAGGGGATATTCCTCTCATCGCCTCACGGAACTCTTCAACGGTCATATCTGGAGCATCTTCGATATACTTGTCCCACTCTGATCCCAGGGTCGTCACCAGCCCTGTTTTGCGTATAGCGGCCATCGTGCATTCATATTCTGAAAGGGGTTCGGCCTCCTCGCGCTCCAACCCCCGCCAGAGGGTATCAACGATGACCCTGTTCAGTGACTGCGCCGATCGCGCTGCCCGTTCCCGTAGGGTCTGGTGAAGCTGTTTGGGCAACCGTACCGTCAACTTGACCCTCTCCATTTTGGTTATTTGGTTACCTTGTCTAAAGATTGCCACCACGGTGGCACACCAAAGTATAGGGAAAATCGTCTGGCTTGTCAATTGCTTATCACCACTATAAACCAAAAAGCCCCTCCCGTCAAGGACGAGAGGGGCTCACCTCGCGTGGTACCACCTTGCTTAACAACAGATGTCAGGATAAACGGATTATGATCCGTTCATCCTGCAAATCCGCTGTTCTCTCATTGCGCTATAACGGGCTTACCCGTACTGACCTGCTGCAAAGGCTAGCAGCCATCTGCCATCAGCCAGTAGACTCCCAGGCGACCTTCGGCGGGCATTCCTGCGAGGAGCTTTCAGCCGACGCTTCCTCTTCTCTACCAGGCCCGACCCGCCTACTCCTCCTGTTCACTGTCTGTCGCTTTTCAATGATTCTAACCCATACCCCAGAAAATGTCAAGCACCGAACAGACTCTCAAGGGTGCTGATGAACTGCGCGCCAATGAAGGCGAAGGCGACAGTTTTGATGGTCTTACCCACCCAACAACTCAGCAAGAACCGCTCTAGTGGAAAACGCAGAGCACCGGCGGCAATGCCTGCCAGGTCGAAGACCGGGTTGGGGATGGCTGAGAGAACGAAGATGGTGGCTGAGCCGTTGCGCTGCATCCATCTCTCCAAACGATGGTACATTTGCCAGTCCTCGACCACGGCTCGCCCCCCGTAGCCAGCCAGGTAGCCCGTCAGCTCGCCCAGGGCCTCGCCGACGCCGGCCACCAGCCCCACGAGGAGGGGATTCAGCACCCCACCCATGCCGAAAACCACAGCCAGGCTAGGGGCAGGAAAAATAACAGTGGCGTTTCCCAGCAAACTGATCAAGAAAACGCCGGGATAGCCATAGTTCTCAAAACGGGCCAGCTTGTCGCGAAAGGCAGCGATGGCTAAGGTGATGACGACAGCGAACACCACCGCCCCAAGTCGTTGATATATTCTCTTTCTTTGTGCTGCTTCTGGCGCGACTCTATTCTCCAATCAACCTACCAAACTTTCTCGTCCTCTGGCTATAGGCAACCAGGGCTTTCTCCAGCTCTGCCTCGTCGAAGTCGGGCCAGTAGGTGGGGGTGGTGTAGTACTCAGCGTAGGCCGTCTGCCAGAGGAGGAAGTTGGAGAGACGCATCTCGCCGCCGGTGCGAATGAACAGGTCGAGATCGGGCAGGCCGGCCGTGTAGAGATAGCTGCTAAAGAGCTCTTCGTCTATGGCTGCGGGGTCTATTCCCTCAGCTATGATACGCCGCGTGGCATCCACGATCTCGGCCCGCCCTCCGTAGTTGAAGGCCAGGTTGAGAATCAGCCGATCGTTGTCCTTAGTCAACTCCATCGCGCTCTCTATCTTTTCGATCAATCTTTCCGGTAACCTCTCCGTGCGACCGAGATGACGCAGACGGACGCCATTTCGGCGTAGTTCCGGCACCTCCCGGTCAATAGCATCTTCGAAAATGCTAAACAGTCCATTCACTTCATTCTTCGGTCTCTGCCAGTTCTCCGTGGAGAAGCCGTAGAGGGTCACGATCTCGATCCCGAACTCTCCGCAAGCCCTGAGCACCCGACGAGTGTTTTCCGTTCCTGCTCGATGCCCCATCAGGCGCGGTAATTTCCGTTGTTTGGCCCAACGCCCGTTGCCGTCCATAACAATGCCTATGTGACGAGGGATCTTCTCCAATCTCTGATTCCTTTCCCGTTGTGTTTACGCTAACCTCGCTCTACAATCCTTTCACCTGCTCCAGCTTCCACAGCCCAAGCAGGCCCGCCAGAATCACTGCTGCTCCGATAGCATACCCCTCCACGATGCTGGCCTGGGTCAGGAAGATGGCCAACACGCCCAAGGCCCCGCAGATCAAATAGATGGCCATCACCGCTTCCCGCTGGCTTAACCCCAAGGCCACCAGCCGATGGGAGAAGTGATCCTTGCCTGGGTGAGTGGTGGGGTTGAGACCTCGGCGCAGGCGGGAGACCACTACCAGGGTGGTGTCGAAGATGGGCACCCCCAGGACGAGCACCGGGATCATCCAGGTGACGATGTTCATTCTTCCAGGGAAGCGCAGCTTGATCCCCACGGCGGCCAGAACGAAGCCGATGAAGAGGCTGCCCGTATCCCCCATGAAGATGCTGGCCGGGTTGAAGTTGTAGAGCAGAAAACCCAAACAGGCCCCCAGAAGGGCCGCCGCCAGGCTGCCCACCAGATACTGTCCGCTCATAGCCGCCAGCAGGAGGAAGAAGGCTGAAGCCACGGTGGCCACGCCAGCGGAGAGCCCATCCATGTTGTCCAGCAGATTCATAGCGCTGGTGATCCCCACCGCCCAGATCATAGTCACCAGGACGTTGAGGATGGGGTAGGGCAGAAAGCTGACCCTGATGCCTGAGGCAACGAGAATCAGCGCGGCCAGGGGCTGGCCTATCCCCAATTTGAGCAAGGGGCGCATTCCCCAACGGTCGTCCCAGATGCCGCAGAAAGAGACCACGGTGGCTCCCAGAAGGATGCTCACTGCCTGGGAGACGTAGGAGCGGTCGCCGAGGAGGAGGAGAGCCATGATGAAGGCCAGGTAGATAGCAGCCCCTCCCAGGCGGGGCATAACTTTGGTATGGATTTTGCGGCTGCTGGGCTGATCCATCACTCCCAGGCGTGGAGCGAGACGCCTGACGAGGGGCGTGACACCAACGGCGAAGATCAGGGCGGTGAC
>CAYNWI010000107.1:3984-5677 GCA_964400825.1 uncultured Anaerolineae bacterium
TGGGCGATGAAGGCTTCCAGTGCTGGCTTGTCGTCCTCCGGGGCCAACTCCAAAGCGGTCTCGGCCTCGGCGATGGCTTCTTCGACGCGCCCCAACTGCTGGTAGATCATGGCCAGGTTCTTGTGGGTGGCGTAGTCGTTGGGCGCTAACTCCAGTACTTTGAGGTTCTCTTCCAGCGCCTCCTGAAGTTTGCCCTGCAGGGCATAAATGTAGCCTAGCGCGCTGTGGGCCTGTACTATGTCGGGGTTCAATTCCAGGGCCCTGGCGTAAACCTCCTCTGCCCGCTCTAAGTCGTTCTCGTTCAGGTAGGCTTGGCCTTCGGAAAGATAGCTTTGGATCAACTCCTCGTCCGACTTGACAACGGGCTGTCCTGCTCCTAACTGGGCGATAAAGGCCTCCAAATTCGCCTTGTCCCCTTCCGGAGCCAACTCCAAGGCGATTTGGGCTGCTGCCACAGCCTCATCTGTTCGCCCCAACTGTTGGTAGAGAAGGGCCAGATTCTTGTGACTGGCGTAGTCGTTGGGGGCCAGCTCCAGCACCTTGAGGTTCTCCTCCACAGCCTCCTGGAGCTTCCCTTGCTGCGAGTAGATGTAACCCAGGGAGCTATGAGCCTGTACTATTGTGGGTTGTAGTTCCAAGGCCTTGGAGTAGGCATCTGCAGCCTTGTCCCACTCTTTCATGTTCAGGTACAGATCGCCTACGAGAATGTAGGTCTCGTGATATTCCTGGTCCACGCTCAAAGAATGTTGATACCTCTCCAGGGCCTTCTCGTGATCGCCCAAGATGTAGTAAACTTGTCCCCACTCATTGAAGAGCTGGGCGTTTTGGGGGCTGAGGTTCGTCGCCTGACGGTAATACTCTAAAGCCTGGTCCAACTTCTCAGCCCGCCGGGCCGGGTCGGAAGCGAGTTGGCCCCAAGTACGACTGAGGCGGGCCAGGTTGGCGCTGTGGTCGGTATTAAGCGGGTTGAGCCGTCGTGCTTCGATCAGGACCGCCTGGCTGGCGGTCAGTATGTCTTCGCGGCCCAGGTTGGCAATCTGCTGTGGTGTGAACGAGAGTAGCTCAGCAGCGTTGATGTCTTCCGGCAGCGTGGCTGGCCCTTCTGGTGCTTGCTTGGCCTTTTCCAAGAGGGCCGAGCCCAGGAAAAGGTAGTAGTAGTCCTCATGGGGAGCGAGCTTTACGGCCTGCTGATATAGGGCGACGCTGGCATCATATTGGCCGGCCTCAAAGTAGGATTTGGCATGCTTGTAGACGACATCGGCCCTGATAACGCTGAGGTTGGTGGTGAAGATCAGGGCCGCGACCCCGATCACCAAAATGGGGTAAAGCCACGAGTAGCGGCGTCGCCAGAAGGTAGGGGGCAATGACATCCCCCGCAGCAACGCCCCTGCAATGGCCAGGAGAAGGAGCAGAGCAAAGACATAATAGAGCACCAGACCATTGGCTACGGCACTGGCCTGCTTCAGCAAGTCACTCAGAGATGTCACAGTGATTACGCTGTGTATCTGAAGAGTGCGGACGACGAAAAGGATGAGCAAACACCCCAGGGAGATAACTAAGTAAAGTAGAGAAGCCAAAAGCCAATTGCGATGTCTTGCCAAAGCCACGGTTATAGCGCCGCCCAAAAGCCAGACGAGAGCGAGTAGCCAGGCCAGGCTGTAGCCCTTAGCTGCGATGTCGAATTGAGGGGTGA
>CAYNWI010000107.1:5777-8177 GCA_964400825.1 uncultured Anaerolineae bacterium
AGCCTGCCGCGACCATCAGCGCTGCATAGACCCAGAAATAGGTGCGGGTGGCGGCGATGGCGATACCCAGGTTGATCTCCACGAAATGAGCCAGCAAGGCCGAGACCAGAGCGATGAGTAGGAATTGGAAGTTGGGGGTTGGAGATTGGATGTTGGAGGCTGGAGATTGGAGATTAGGCCGTCTATAGAACGCGATTGCAGACACGACCAGGTATGCGGCCAGGCCGAGCGCGATACCCAGCGGCAGGCCCACCCCCACGAACGCTGCTCCCTTCCAAAGCCACAGGAAAAGAGCTGCGGCCAGACCGCCGGCAAGGAATAAACCGATGAAGACGTTGCGCTGCCTGGAATTCTCAATCAGTCCCAGCCACTTGTAGCCATGATAGAACACGCTGCCAAAGAGCAAGAGGTAGACTGCGAAGCCAGCCAGGCCCGTGATCACCAGCGCATCGAAGGTCTCGTTGTGAGAACGATCGGGGGAAGCCTTGCGGGCCTCAATGTGAGCCAGGTCGGGCGGGTAGAAGCGATTGTAGGCTACGAACATTGATTCTGGCCCATAGCCGATAAGAGGCCGCAGGAAGTTCAACCTGTCGGGCTGGCCGGAGGGATACTGGATGGGCTCGTGGGGCGTTACCATTTCTACAGCCCCCTCCCAGATGAGCACTCGTACCAGGCCAGTGCCGGTTTCGGTCTCAAAGACACGCCCCAAACGGCCGATGTAGGGCAGTTCTCGCCACGATGCTATCGGGGAGCCAGGCAAATTGAAGACGATCAAAAAGGCGACCGGGATAAGGGCCTCTATGATCCAGGCCAGCCAGAGCCACTTCCACCCCTTGCGCAGGATGATCATGAAGCCGATACAGACCACCCCGCTCGCTATCCCCACCAAAAATCCCAGGGCAGTCAGAAGCGTCCTATCGGGAGCACCGCCAAAGAAACCGATCCTGCCCAGCAGAACCCCGCCCACCATGCCCGCTAAAAACCCGACCAGTCCGCTGAGAATCACCGTAGCAAGAGCCTTGCCCCCATCGCTGAGTTTGAGCGAGGTCTGATCTCCTGCTCGCTGGCGCAATAAGATCAGTACCAGAAGCACAAAGCTGAAGAGTCCAGCCAGCAACCCCAGCATAGGCCCACGGCTCTGAGTGAAGAAGATACAGATTAATTGAGCAGCCAGAATGAAAACGTAGCAGGTCGCCAGAGCCACGTCGGAGATAACGCCTTCCTCATCCGCCATGATGGCGGAGAAGGACTCAACAACGCGAGCCAGGGTAAGGGGAACGACCATGATCAGATAAGCGGCCACGAAGATGGAGTTGCCCATGTTGGAGGCTACGCGAGCCGTGACAGAAGCTGCCCAGGGCAAGGGATCCCGACCATAATGCTGCAGGATTCCATACAAAGCGATGGGCAAACTGACCAGGATGGCGGTAGTAACCACCCGCTCGATCTGCTCACGAGTGCGCAGGCCCTGCAGAGCCAGGAAGAAGATTATGATGTACGAGAAGGTAGTGTAGGTGCCTTGCAAGCGTTGGTAGGAGCCCAGGAGACTGATTCGTGGGGTAACAGAGGCGATGGTAGCCAGTATGTACACCGTCACCAGGAGCAGCGTAGGGAGGACTAATGGAGTTCTCGACACCAACTTCCAATTTCTAGCCTCCAACTTCCAACTTCCAACTTCCAGCGTTTTGATGACCCACGCCACGGCCATCACCAGGGCGATAGAGCGAAGCAAGGTAAGCTTATCAGGCTCGAAAACGCGGTCGGAGAAGACGTTGAAGAAAAGGGGCACCACAATGACGGCCGCCAGCCAACCAGCTTCAATAACCTTATCGCAGAAAATGCCTAGCTTTGTTTGCATAATCACTCACCATCTACCTGTGGACTTTGAACTTCTCGAAACCAATCAATAGTCCTTCTTAGGCCCTCTTCCAAAGGCACCTCGGCTCTAAAACCCAGCACCCTCTCGGCCTTTCTCACATCCGGCACCCGACGACGAGTCTCCTCAAAGTTGACGTTATAAGCCTCGCCGTAAGGCACGTGAACTATCTCCGAAGACGAGCCAACCAGCCCTTTGATCAATTGAGCCAGTTCTAGAATCGTGGCTTCTCGATTGTTGCCGATGTTGAAGCTCTGCCCTTCTGCCTCTTTCAGGGTTGCTGCCAGGATGGATCCCCTGATGGTATCGTCAACGTAAGTGAAACAGCGGGTTTGCTGCCCGTCGCTGAAAACCGTCAGAGGCTGGCCTGCCAGGGCCTGATTGATGAACTTGGCCACGACGCTGCCATAGCCTCTGGGATCGAGGCGAGGGCCGTAGGAGTTGAAATAGCGGACGGTGCTGACTGGCAATCCCTTGTCGTGGTAGATGAAAGCCAGGTGCTCGTCAATGGCTTTGGCCAAAGC
>CAYNWI010000108.1:0-1271 GCA_964400825.1 uncultured Anaerolineae bacterium
GGGTCAGGAGCAGACCTCCCACGATGAAGAAGACGATCAGCGACACGATGCTCAGGCGGCTGGAGCCAGTCAGTTGCCCCACCAGGCCGAAGAGGGCTGGCCCGACGATGCCGGCGAACTTGGAACTGACGTCGTAGAAGCCGAAGAACTCCGCCGTCTTCGCCCTGGGAACCATCCGCCCAAAGAGGGACCGGCTCAGGGCCTGGCTCCCGCCCTGCACCGTCGCCACCAGGAAGGCCAGGATCCAGAAGTGGAGACCGCTTTGCATGAAATAGCCGCCGATGGCGATGATGGTGTACACGCCCAGCGCCAGCAGGATCGAGCGCTTGGTCCCTAACTTTCGCGCCAGCCAGCCGAAGGCGAAGGAGAAGGGGATGCCCAGGAATTGCACCGCCAGGATCGCCCCGATGAGGCTCGTCGTCCCGATGCCGATCTCTGCCCCGAAGATGGCGGCCATGGTGATGATGGTGCCGATGCCGTCGTTGTAGAGCCAGAAGGCGATCAGGAACTTGAACAGTTCCCGGTAGCGGCGAATTCCCCGGAGGGTTCGTCCCAGCCGCTGAAATCCCGCCTTGACGGGGTTGGCGCTCTCTCCTGGCTGCTGGATGAAGGGGGGCTCAGGCACCCGGCGGAAGAGGGGGATGGAGAAGATCGCCCACCAGAGGGCGACGCTGAGGAAGGAGAGACGGGAGGCCAGTTCCGCCCCTGGCAGGCCGAACAACTCTGGCTTCATAATCCAGGCCAGGTTGACCACCAGGAGCAGGCCGCCGCCCAGGTAGCCCAGGGCATACCCCTTGGTGGAGACCTGATCAATCTCGTCGGGGCGGGCGACGTGGGGCAGCAGCGAGTCGTAGAAGATATTGGCCCCGGCGAAGCCGACTCGGCCCAGGATGTAGAAGACCGAGGCTATCAGCCAGTCCCCGGTGCTCACCAGCACCAGGAGCGCCGTGAAGAGGATGCCCAGGGAGGCGAAACTACTCAGGAATCGCTTCTTGGCCCCGCTGTGGTCGGCCATGGCTCCCAGGATGGGCGCGGCGACGGCGACGAGAAGCATGGCGATGGTATTGGTGTAGCCCCAGTAACTGCTGGCCTGAACCGGCTTCAGGCTGGCCCCAGCGACTTCACTGTAGAAGGTGGGCAGCACGGCGGCCATGATAGTGGTGGCGAACGCGCTATTGGCCCAGTCGTACATGCACCAGGCGTTGATGATTTTTCTGTGTGCCTTGTCTTTCACTTTTTCCCTCCTTAATTCCTCATTTCTCATCCCTCAG
>CAYNWI010000108.1:1371-3864 GCA_964400825.1 uncultured Anaerolineae bacterium
TACTCATCGAACCGACCAGCAGCGCAGGCCTCGACGTAGTTCAGAATCTCCTCGCTGGCCAGGGGGTAGTCGGGGTAGCAGGAGGTGGGATGAGCACCTCGCGGTGATTCGACGACGGCGTTGACAAACAGGCCCAAGACCTCAGCTTGCTCCTCCAGTTCCTCTACCAGGCATTCGGTGGTGACGATGGTTTTCTTGGCGGCCAGGGATAGCTCCCAATCCACGGCCAGGTTGCCGCCCAGGAGGGCATTGCCGGAGCGGTCGGCGGCGCGGGCGTGGATGACGGCCACGTCGGGATGGATGGCCGGGAAGGCCACGTAGCTCCGCTCGCTGTAGGGGTCATTCACCAACTGGACGTCGGGGCGCACCCGCAGGAGGTCCGTCTCGCGCCAGCCCTGGCCGGGCATGAAGCTCACCCCGGCCAGAGCCGCCCGCAGCCCGAAGGCGATGCTGGCCTCGGTCTCCTCGATGACTTCGACCTTGCCCGCCGTGGCCAGGCTGGTGAACATGGGTGCCAGCCCGAAAACCTCCAGCCCAAAGTAGCAAGTGCGCACCCGCCTGACCAGGCCCGCTCCCACCAGCAGATCGCTCTCGTAGCCGGCGGTGAGGGCCAGCAGGGTGAGATCGTCCGTGCCCTGGCGGAGCAGCTCGCGCACGAAGGCCACCGGCCGCCGATAGAGGGTCATCCCGCCCAGGGCCAGGGTATCGCCGGGCTGGACCAACCTGGCGGCCTCGCGCAGGCTCATCACCTTATTCGTCATTAGACCCTTGGGGTTTTGGGAAACCCCAAGGGTCTGCACGACCTCTCCAATCTCCGCCACCTCACCGATGACGAAGTCCGCGTCCGCGGTCTTCTCGCTGCCCACCAGCACGGTGATCATCCCCAATTCTTTGGCTGGGGCGAGATTCCGAACCCTATCGTCAACGATGAGGCACTCGTCCCCCTCGGCACCCAATATCTCCAGGGCGCGCTGGTAAGCCTCTGGATCAGGCTTGGCGATGTAACCCAAAGCTCGCACGTCTATGATGTGGCTGAAGTGGCGCTCGATGCCCAGGACAGCGAGCACGCGGCGGGCGTGTTCCGCCGAGGCGTTGGTGAATACGACCTTCTCCGTCTCGATCTCGGCGAGCACCCTGTCTAGCTCGTCGTTGGGGCCGATGTAATCCTCAATGGGGATGTTGTGGACGTAGGCCAGATAGTCTTCGGGGTCTATGCCGTGATGGATTTGCAAGCCCCGCATGGTGGTGCCGTACACGTGGTAGTAATGCTCGCGCAAGGTCGGTATCTCGCCCGGCGGCATGTCCAAGCGCTCTTCCATGTACCGACTCATCAGTTCCCCTATCCCGGCCATGAGCCCCGACCGACTGGGATAGAGGGTCTCATCCAGGTCGAAGAGGATGTATTTCAGCATGGTCCTATCCTTCTGCCTCCGCCGTGCTCTCGGCGCGGGAGGAGACGTAGATGCCGGCCAGGATCAGCACGCCGCCGCCGATCTTGACCAGGGTGGGGGTTTCTCTCAGGATAAAGTAGGCCAGAATGCTTGAGCCAACGGGTTCGCCCAGGGTGCCTACCCCCACGAAGGTGGCCGGGAGGTACTTCAAGGCCCAGTTGTAGGACGAATGGCCAATGATCTGGGGCACGGCGGCCAGCAGGACGAACATCAGGTAAGTCTGCTGGGGGTAGCCTGAGAAGGAGTGTCCCATGGCCAGGCAGAGGACGATCAAGAAGACGGCCGCCGTAGCGTAGACCATAAAGATATACGATAGGAGCGACAAGTGCGGGCGCAGCCTCCGTCCCACCAGCAGGTAGCCAGAGACCGCCACCGCCCCCGCCAGGGCCAGGAAATCGCCGAACAGCTCACTCGCGCCCAGGCCAAAGTCGCCGTAGCCGACGATCATCCCTCCCAGCACCGACACGGCTATCCCCGCGAACATCGGCCGCGACACTCGCTCTTTCAGCAAGAAATGGGAGGCCAGCCCCACGAACATGGGACTGGTGCTGACGAAGACCACCGAGCTGGCCACCGAGGTGTACTCCAGCGAGCTTATCCAGGTGGCGAAGTGCAGGCCCAGGAACAGGCCGGAGAGGAGAGCCAGTTGCAGGTCTCCCCTGGTGAGAACTCGCAGATCCTCTCTGCCCCTGACGAGAGCCACTGGCGCCAGGATCAGGGAGGCGATGGTCAGGCGAGAGGCGGCGATGACCAGCGATGGCGCCTCGGCCAGGCGGATGAAGATGGAGGCGAAAGAGACGGCCACGATCCCTATGGCAAGCCCCAGGTAGGGCTTGATAGCTGGTTTGCTCACGATGTTCACTATCTACCGGGCCAAAGTCAGCATGGCCCGCCAAACCTTGAACACGGTCAGAAGGTCATCGTGAGTGTACTCAATGTGCCTCCCACTGGTGCGGCGACTGCCAGGGATGAGCTCCGCCATGTCCAAATGCGCGCTGGAGGTGAAGTCCACCGCCAGAGTGACGGGCGGCTCGACGACGAA
>CAYNWI010000108.1:3964-8086 GCA_964400825.1 uncultured Anaerolineae bacterium
GCGTTGAGGCCCGTCTCGCCCACCGGGCGGCCGTTCAGGCTCACCTGGTAGACGATGCCGGAGTAGGTGTGGTCCAGCACGCTGTGAGCGGTGCCAGCTTGGGCGTGGTAGCCGATGAAGAAGGCGGCGTCGAAGCTCTCGTCAATTCCTTGCATCATCGAGAGAGGCTTGGGCGAGCCGGAGATGAGCTGGGCGCTGGGATTGAGATCCTCGATGAGGATGTTGCGCATCGAACCGTGGGAGTCGTTGACCAGAATCTCACTGGCCCCGCCGGCCAAAGCCCCTTCGATGGCGGCGTTGACCTCGCCCGTCATCAGCTTTTGAGCTCGCTGGTACTCTTCCCCGTTCATCTCGGTTTGCTTGCCAGCCACTACACCTGAGATACCTTCCATGTCGCAAGAAATATAGACTTTCATCCTTACCTCCGTGTGCTAGAATTTCGTCTTGCTCCTGCAAGCACGTGAAACGTGGGCGCTTTTTACGTTTCAAGTTTTACGTTTCACGGCGTGTTCGCTCATGATTTCGAAGAGGAGGCTGGCATCAATGTTGGCCCCGCTCAATACCGCCACCACTTCTCTCTCCGCCAGGTTCACCTTGCCGGCCATCAGCGCCGCGATGCCCACCGCGCCGGCGCCTTCCACCACCAACTGGGCCAGCTCCAGCAGGGTGAAGACAGCAGCGCGTGTCTCTTCCTCGCTCACTAACACGATTTCGTCAATGAGGTTGCGGGCAATCTCGAAGGGCAGGCGGCCGAAGCCCCCGGCCAGCCCATCGGCGATGGTGGGGGCGGCGTCGTACTCCTCGTAAGGGCGGCCGTCCCGCAGCGAGAGGTAGGCCGCCGGCGAGGCCTCCGGCTGCACGCCGATGATTCGCACCTGAGGGTTGATGGCTTTGGCGGCCAGGGCTACCCCAGCGATCAGCCCGCCGCCGCCCACCGGCACCAGGATGGCCTCGGCGTCGGGCAGGTCTTCCATGATCTCCAGCCCTACCGTACCCTGGCCGGCGATGGTCAAGGGATCATCGTAGGCGTGGACGTAAGTGGCGCCGTGAGCTCGCTCGAAATCCTCGGCGGCGTGATGGGCCTCGTCGTAGCTGTGTCCTGAGAGGCGAACGTGGCATTCGAATTCTTCCAGCTTTTTCAGCTTGGAAGTAGGAGCGTTGACGGGCACGAACACGGTAGTCGGCACGTTGCCCAGGGCTCGGGCGGCGTAGGCTACACCGAGGGCGTGGTTCCCCGCTGAAGCCGTCACCAAGCCCCTGGCCTTCTCCTCCTCGGTCAGGCTGGCGACCTTGTTGATCGCTCCCCGCACCTTGAAAGAGCCTGTCTTCTGCCAGTTCTCCAGCTTGAGGTAGACCTGGCACCCCGCCCGCTGGCTCAGCAGAAAAGAATACTCCAGTGGTGTCCTGGCAATCAAGCCGCTGAGCTTTCGCTGGGCGGCTAAGATGTACTGGAGATTCAACATAGTCTCGCCTTTCTGCATGAAACGTGATGACTTACGTGTGGGCCCTACGTTTCACGTTTCACGGCTTCATAAAGCTCCCGATACCGGGCGTAGTGCTCGTAGACCTTTTCGACGTAGCTCCTGGTTTCGGCATTGGAGATGCTCTCCACGAAGAGGTCTTCGTCGCCATCCCCTGCCAGCTCCAGCCAACGGGCTGCATTGCCAGGTCCGCCGTTGTAGGCAGCCAAGGCGGCGAAAAGGCTATTGTCGAAATCTCTCAACTGCCGGGCCAGGTACCAGGCCCCGAACTTAACGTTAAGGTAAGGCCGATAGAGATGTTCGGCCTGGTAGTCTGGCCAGCGCAACTGGAGGGCGATCCAATCCCCGGTGGCAGGCATGACCTGAGTCAACCCCTGCGCTCCGGCCCAGGAGGCCGCCTGTCCTTCGAAGAGACTCTCCTGCCAGATGAGAGCGAAGAACAGCAGCGGATCAAAGCCGTTGGCCTGGGACTCGGCCAGCACCAAGTCATCGAAGTAGAGAGGATATACCAGGCGTTGCAGGAAGCGCGGCGCCTGGCTGACTGACTCGACAGGAGAAAGCATGATCAACCTGGTAGCACAAAGGATGGATAGACGATAAACGCCTCGCTCGCGGAAAGCTAAGGCCAGTTGATAGAGGGTCAAAGGATCGGCAAGCAACTCTTTCCGCAAGGCATCAAACTCTCCGCTGGTTTCATCCAGCAAGCCCACAGCCAGCAACTCCTCACCCCGCTGGAAGCGCAAATCATCCTCTATCGCGGGGCCCAGGCTGCCCAGGTCATCATCATGGCTCTCCACCCAGGTGGCCAACCAGGCTTCGGCCTCCTCCCGCTCGGCCGTCTCGTCAATGGCCTGGATCTGGCGATCCGGGCCGAGCGAAATGGGCTGGCTTAAGTCTCTAGCTCGCAGGCCGTAATACGAGTCTGCAGAGGCCGCCTCCTCCAAATAGGCACGAGCCTCCCTCGTCTTACCTAGCTTGAGCAGCGCCTTTCCCATCCAAAAGAGGGTTTGGGTATGCAGGTCGAACTCCTCGTAAGCATCCAGCAATTCCTGCCAGGCTTCGATGGCTTTCTGGCCCTCGTCCAACCGGTAATAGCACAGCCCCGCCTGGAAGAGGGCCGCCTCGGCATGCGGGCCCTGGGGATACCTCGTCTGCAAATCCAGGTAACCGCGCGCTGCTTCATCGTAATCTTTGTCTGCCCTGGAGAGGGAAGCAGCCCGCCAAAGGGCCTCCTCTGCTAACTCGTGACGCGGGTAGAGCCGGGCAAAATCACGGTAGGTGCTCAGAGCCTCGTCAGGGCGGTTCTGGCTGGCAAAAGCCTTAGCCATCCCCAGCCAGGCCTGGCCGAAATACTCACTCGTGGGGTAAGATTCAAAGAGAACGTCAAACGCGCTCATGGCCGATTCGTAAGAACCTACCGCCAGGTAAGCAAAACCTATATAATAGTAAGCATCGCCTGTATGACCTGGGTTGCTCTCGACGTAGCGGAAGAAGGCCCGGATAGCGGGCCAATAAGCCCCAGCGTAATAATCCACCAGTCCCCGCTGATAGTCATCCACCTCGACGCCGGCATCCACCAACTCCACCAAGGCCTGATAAGCATACCAGGCCTGAGGATAGCGGTTCACCGCTTTCAAGAAGTGCTCGTGAGCCTCCTCTGTCTCCTCCAACTCCAGATATGCCTGGCCGATCAGATACTCGAACCTGGCCCGCTGATCGTCCCTCTCCGCTTTCCTGAGGAGAGCCTCATACCAGGTGATGGACGCAGCATACCTGGCCGAGGTTGAATAAGTATCGGCCACTTTCTCCATGAGCCGAATTTCTCGATCGGAGCTGGGGGATTCTCCGAGAGCTTCCCTATAGGCCACGATAGCCTGGGAGTAGTCTCCCAGCTTCACGTAGCAGTCGCCGATGAGCTCGTGTACGTAGTCGGCTATGACATCCCTCTGAGCCAGGTACTGGCGGTAGGTTTCGATGGCCGTCGTCCAATCCCCCATCCGCTCATGGCTTCTGGCTATGAGAAAGAGGGCCTGGACGCCGCGCTCATCGTCAGGATGATCACGCCGGAATCCCTCGAAGTCCTCCGCAGCCAGTTGATAGTCCCCATTCAGAAAGTGACTTTCGCCGATGAGGAAACTGGCCTCCTGGCTTTCCTCCTCCGCGGCCTGGTCAGATAGAAGAGTTTCGTATTCAGCGATGGCCCGCTCGTAGTCGCCGTTCCTCTGATAAGCGCGCCCGGCCCCAAGTCGCTCGGCGGGCTGAGGCGTCGGGGTAGGGGTAAGCGTGGGGGCGGGGGTAAGCGTGGGGGTGGGGGTAAGCGTGGAGGTGGAGGTAGGTGTAGGAGTGAGAGTGGAGGTGGAGATAGGTGTAGGAGTGAGAGTGGCGGTGCGGGTGGGAGTAAAGGCGACAGTAAAAGCAGGCTCAGGCGTGGCTGTCGGCAGTGGCGTGGCCGTAGGAGATGGTGTGTTGGCCTGTCTCCGGCAACCTATGCCCGTGCAAGCCAAAGCCAGCGAAACCGCTATGATCTTGTAAGCCAATGTTCTCCGATTCATACCCTTATTATCCCTATTTGGCGAGGATTGTCAACTTCACGAACACCGGTGGTAACTGCCCACCTCGCTCGGCCTGGATTGCCAAATCC
>CAYNWI010000109.1:0-6354 GCA_964400825.1 uncultured Anaerolineae bacterium
GAAATCAGAGGTATGATTGAATACAGCCTGTTGCCCAGGAGACACGCACCTCAGGGAGGACTCGGGGAGTTGGTGAGGAAAGAAGCACTGAAAGTAGCTCAGAGGATACTGATAGCGGTGATGGTTGCCATCGCTTTGGCCATCGCCTATCTGACCCTGCAGGCACTGTGGGTGCCTGAGAGCAGGTTCGCCAGGTCTACCCCTGTCGCTGCTACACTCACCCCGGCGGTAACTCCTACCGCCACCAGGATACCTCCCTCCCCGACTCCCACCAAGCCTCCCAAAAAGGTCGGATTAGTCGCCGGACACTGGAGCACCGACCCCCGGAAATACGATCCGGGAGCTGTCTGTCCCGACGGCCTGACGGAGGTGGAAATCAACCTGGCCATTGCCCAGTTGGTGAAAGAACAGTTGGAAAAGCAGGGCTATGAAGTAGACCTTCTGGAGGAGTTCGATGCGGCACTGGAGGGCTATATGGCTGATGCCCTGGTCTCCATGCACGCAGATTCCTGCAATATACCCGAGGCCAGTGGGTTCAAAGTAGCCAGGGTACTCCACAGTACTTTGCCCGAGAAGGAGGACCAACTGGTGAAATGCCTGCGAGAGGAGTATCAAGCAGCCACAGGTCTCTCGTTCCATGAGCACAGCATAACCTACGACATGACTGAGTACCATGCCTTCTACGAGATAGACTCTCAGACCCCGGCGGCGATTATCGAGACCGGCTTCATGGCTGCTGATCGGCAGATCCTCCTGGAACAACAAGACAAGGTGTCCCAAGGCATCGCCAATGGCATCACCCGTTTTTTGGAAACCGAATCGGACTGAGCTGCAGCCCCCCGCTATGGTTCCCCTAGCTCCTCCACTGGCACATCTCGATACTTATCCCCTTCATCAATGAGCATCACCGGGATGTCATCGCGGACAGGGTACTTGCGGCCGCAATCCCGACAAACGAGCCATTGCCCACTGAGAAAGTCCAAGAGGCCAGCGTCGGGGCCATTTCGCACGCAGGCGGGGCAACGCAGGATGTCCAACAGGTCTTGACTCACCATCTCGTGTTCCTCCTCGATTCAAAATCGCAAATTCATACCTCACAAATAGTATAGCACAAATAGATTGAAATCTCAAACCGCTGACTTGCCCGATAGACAAGTATGTGCTATACTCTTACCCGAGGTTTCCAATCAAACACGCCCTTCGACTGACGAAGACGTGCCCATCTGGCATATAGCCAGATGGGCCCCTCGCCAGGATGAAAAGGGCGGAAGACAAAAAACGTAAGGAGGAAAAGAGAGTGGCAGTAGTTTCTATGAAGGCACTATTGGAGACGGGGGTGCACTTCGGCCATCGCACCAAGCGTTGGAACCCGAAGATGAAATCCTTCATCTACACCGAGCGCAACGGCATCCACATTATTGACCTGCAGCAGACCATGACCGCCTTGGACAAGGCCTACAATGTGGTCAGGGACACCGTCAGTGAAGACGGCATCGTCCTCTTCATAGGTACCAAAAGGCAGGCTCAAGAGAGCATCGCCGAACAGGCACAGCGGTGTGGCATGCCCCACGTCAACCAACGCTGGCTAGGGGGAACCCTGACCAATTGGCGCACCATACGCCAACGAATAGATTACCTGTTGAACCTGGAAGAGCGCCAGGAGCGAGGGGATTTCGAGCGGCTGCCCAAGAAAGAGGCCCTGCAACTGGAGCGGGAGATAGCTAAGCTAAATCAGCGCTTAAGTGGCATTAAGGACATGCGACGCCTGCCTGACATGCTCTTCATCACCGATGTGCGGCGCGAAACCACCGCGGTGAAGGAGGCCAACAAGCTCGACATACCGATTGTAGCCATGGTGGACACTAACTGCGACCCGGATCCTATTGACTACATCATCCCCGCCAACGACGATGCCATCAGAGCCAATAAACTCATCATCACCAAGATCGCTGATGCTGTCATTGAGGGGCAAAATATGCGAGCCGCCCTCGCGCCTGAGGAAGAAGAGCTAGAGGTAGAGGCAGCAGAGGAGAAATACCTGGGTGCTGCTACCTTGGCCAAGCTCAAGTCGGGCGAACTTGAGTTCGAGGAGAGGGAAGCCAGGGAAGCTCTCGAAGAAGAGGAGACGGGTGACGAAGAAGAGTAGTTCAATGTCAGGTTTTACCCCAAGTGTCATTGCGAGGCGCGCTCCCGTTCGCTGCGCTCAGGGCATGGTTTGCGCCGAAGCAATCCCCTAGCACGCTTGGAGATTGCTTCGCCGCGCTCGCAATGACCACAACCTATCGAGGAGGTAAAGATTCAATTGGAGATCACAACGTCAATGATAAAAGAGTTGCGCGAGGCGACAGCGGCCGGGGTGCTGGACTGCAAGAAGGCCCTGGAGGCCAGCGGTGGAGACTTTGAGAAGGCCAAAGCATATCTGCGAGAGAAGGGGTTGGCTGCTGCTGCCAAGAAAGCTGACCGGGCGGTCGAGGAGGGCCTGATCGAGGCCTACGTCCACGCTGGCAACCGCGTCGGGGCCCTCATTGAGTTGGACTGCGAGACCGATTTCGTGGCCAGGACCGAAGCGTTCAAGGAACTGGCCCACGATTTGGCCATGCAAGTAGTGGCTACCAGCCCCCTTTGCCTGACCCCTGAGGACATACCCGCTGATGTACTGGAGGAGGAAAAGAACGAATACCGAACTCAGGCGAAGGATATGGGCAAGTCTGAGCGTGTAATAGAGAGAATTGTGGAGGGCAAGCTACAGAAGTACTACCAAGAAGTCTGTCTCATGAAACAACCCTTCATCAAAGATGATGAGCTGACTGTTCAAGATGTGCTCACCCAGGCAATCGCTAAAACGGGCGAGAACATAGTGGTGCGGCGGTTTGCTAGATTTGAGTTGGGGGATTAGGTATTGGCTAGCAACCCAGCCAACTGATCTGGGGAGGCCGGAATGTCGGTTAAGTACAGGCGGGTCATGCTGAAGCTGGGCGGCGAATCTTTGGCTGGGCCTGAAGGATACGGCATTGATCCCGAAAGAGCCAAGGAGGTAGCAGCCAAGATCCGCCGGGTCAAAGACCACGACGTGGAGATCGCCATCGTCATGGGAGCCGGCAACCTCTGGCGGGGCAAGGACGGCCTGGCCCATGGAATGGATCAGGCTACCGCCGACCACATGGGGATGCTGGCCACGGTGATGAACTCCCTGGCCCTCCACGACGCTCTGGAGAGGATCGGGGTAACGACCCGGGTGCAGACAGCTATTGAGATGAGGGCCATAGCGGAGCCCTATATCCGGCTACGGACAATCCGTCACTTGGATAAAGGGCGAGTAGTCATCCTTGGGGCAGGGACAGGGAACCCCTTTTTCACCACTGACACGGCTGCTGCCCTAAGAGCTGTGGAGATTAACGCCGAGGTTCTGATCAAAGCTACCAAGGTTGACGCCGTCTACGAGAGCGACCCCCACCTCGATCCTCAAGCCAGGAAACTGGAGCACCTGACCTACATTGACGCCCTGAACATGGGAGTGAGAATTATGGACAGCACGGCTATCTCTTTATGCATGGACAATGGCCTTCCCATCATCGTCGTCAACCTCTGGGAACCCCGCAGCATCGAGCGAGCCATCCTCGGTGAGTCGGTGGGCACGATCATCAGCAGATAGCTTTTATACCCGTTAGGCCAATGAGAGGTGCTTAATCATGATCAAAGACCTTCTTAAGGAGACCGAAGAGAGGATGGACAAGGCGGTGAACGCCCTCCGAGATACCCTGGTGACCATCAGGACTGGGCGGGCTTCCCCGGCCCTGGTGGAGCGGCTGCCTGTGGAGTACTACGGCACGCTCACCCCCCTCAACCAATTGGCAACCATCTCCGTCCCTGAGCCACGGCTGCTGGCAATCCGCCCCTGGGACCCCAATGCCCTGGCCGACATCGAGAAGGCCATCCTGAAATCGGAGCTGGGGCTAACTCCTTCCAACGATGGCAAGATGATCCGCCTGAACATCCCCCGGCTGACTGAGGAGCGACGCCAGGAACTGGTCAAGGTGGTGGGCAAGCGGGTCGAAGAGGGGAAGGTAGCCATCCGCAACATTCGCCGTGACGCCATAGAGGACTTACGCGAACTGGAGAGCGAGAAGCTAATCTCCGAAGACGAGTTCTTTCGGGCCAAGGACGATGCACAGGAAGTAACCGACAAATTCGTCACCAGGATGGACGAAATCGGCCGCGATAAGGAACGGGAGATCAGAGAAATCTGAGTTGCCCCCCTGCGGCAGTGGTGATGAGAGACTCAGCAGGCAGAGAACAGGGGTTGAGGTGTCGTCTTCAGTAACGTCTCAGCCCCTTTTTGGCAACTGAAATCAGCTCAGCTATGGGAACGATAAAGCAGTTGACTAAAGTCCCATATCACTTGGCCATCATAATGGACGGCAACGGCCGCTGGGCGCGGTCCCGTGGCCTGCCACGGCTGGCCGGCCACCGAGCCGGCACGGAGAACATCCGCCGGATTCTGGAAGGTTGTGTCGAGTACGGCATCAAGATCCTGACCCTCTACGCCTTCTCAACGGAGAATTGGGGACGGCCCACCGCAGAGGTGCGGGGCCTGATGCGTATCCTTGAACAAACCATTGATCGCGAGCTGCCGGAGTTACACCAAAACGGCGTGCAACTGCGCCACATCGGTCGTTTAGAGGGCGTCACCGAGAGGCTACAGCAAAGGATAGGCGAAGCTATCGAGCTTACCAAGCACAATGACCGCATAATCTTGAACGTGGCCTTCAACTACGGCGGCCGAACCGAAATCGTGGACGCTGTACGGCGCATCGTCGAGGCCAGAGTGGAGCCCGAACAACTGGATGATACCCTATTCAGCCAATACTTGTACACGGCTGGGCTGCCGGACCCGGATTTGATCATCCGCACCGGTGGTGAACTACGAATCAGCAACTTCCTCATCTGGCAGAGCGCGTACGCCGAGTATTACGCCACACCCACATATTGGCCTGACTTCAACGAGGAGGAGCTGCATAGCGCGCTCCTCGAGTACAGCAGGCGGGAGCGCAGGTTTGGGCTTATAAAGCCCGAAGCGGGCTCTTCGATGACAACCCCGAGCTAATCCGTACCATCAGTACTTGAGAATTTGGGATCCGGAGTGCAGGCGTAAGTCTGCTTCCGGCCTTGTAAAGGCGGACTTGCGTCCGCACTCCAGTAGATTTTGCTATCTACTGGACATCAGGAAGAAACAGGTGTTCATTCAGCGATTTCTAAGTGCCGTCATCCTAATACCCATCGTAGTGTGGGCCACTTACGCAGGTGGGCTTTGGTTCTTCGCTATCATAGCCCTCGTCGCCAGCGTGGCGGGTTACGAGTTCTTTCAAATGATGAGGTTGGGAGGTTACAAGCCCTCCTGTTGTTGGGGCCTGGTTCTAATCTGGCTGCTGCTGGCAGACGCCCGTTATCCTGCCTGGCAACTGGCTAAACCAGCCCTGACGGGAGTGATGGTTCTATCCCTGTCCTGGCAGTTGTTCAAGAAAGACACCACTACCCCGACCGTTGATTGGGCTCTAACCATCGTCGGCGGGCTGTACCTCGGCTGGATGCCTGGCCACTTCATCTCCTTGCGAGACGCCCCTCAGGGGCTCGAATGGATGGTCTTGGCGCTGCTCACCACCTGGGGAGCTGACACAGGCGCTTACTTCATCGGCCTATCCCTGGGACGTCACAAGTCTTTCCCCCGGTTGAGCCCCAAGAAGACCTGGGAAGGAACCATAGGAGGCTGGTTTTGCGGAGTAGCGGTCACCCTCTTGGTCGGCCTCTACATAGGACTGGGCTTTGTTCACAGCCTGGTACTGGGTGCTCTCGTCTCCACCTTCCTCCCCCTTGGCGATCTGGCTGTATCCATGATGAAGCGCCAGGTAGGTGTTAAGGACACCAGCAACCTCATCCCCGGTCACGGCGGCATGCTGGACCGCATTGACAGCCTGCTCTTCGCTGTGGTAGTGGTTTACTACTATGCCCGCTGGGTGGTCGGCTTCACGATTTGACTAGGTAAGCAAAAGATGCTATAATGACCCTGCGTTGCGACAATTACTTAACCCACCGGGAAAGAGAAGCGGGAGATAGGTATAGGCCCGCCCCAAAGCTCTGCTTCTTACCTCACTAACGTTCACTCGAATCCCCGCAATTTCGTCACCAAAAACCACAGGCATAACATCATGATTTCCCTTGCCCAAGTGATTTTAAGCGACACTGCTTGCAGAGTCAATACCCTTTGACCCTCGCGGGGCATCATAGCGTCGCCGTGAATTTCAGAAACCGGGCTTCGTCCTGAGGACTTCGGCGAGCCCTCGGCGCGAGCTCGGTCGA
>CAYNWI010000109.1:6454-8037 GCA_964400825.1 uncultured Anaerolineae bacterium
GGGTTTTTAGTTGGTAAGACGCCCTCCCGCGCCTCAGAAGACTCAAGAAGAACAGTCTGCTTGCTCAGACGGGTGAAAAACCTGGGTTTCCCCCCAAGTTGCCGATAGTAATCAAGTGGAGAGAACTATGAATATGAATATCGTCGAATTGGAAACCAGAAACGTGGACGATCTGCGGGACATGGCCCGAGAGCTGGACATCTCTGGCTATACCCGCCTCAAAAAGCACGATCTGATCATGCGCCTACTTAAAGCCAAGGCCGAGGGACAGGGCTATATCTTCGGCGGAGGTGTGCTGGAAATCGTGCAGGAAGGCATCGGCTTCCTTCGTTCGGACCATCTCTTGCCCAGACCCGAAGACATCTACGTCTCCCAATCGCAGATCCGCCGTTTCGGCCTGCGCACCGGCGACATGGTCATCGGCCAGGTCCGTCCCCCCAAGGAGACGGAGAGATACTTCGGCTTGCTGCGGGTAGAAGCAGTTAACGGCCTTGATCCTGAGGCCGCCAAGCTGCGCCCCAATTTTGACAGACTGACCCCGATCTTTCCCAATCAAATGCTATCCCTGGAGACGACACCCAACATGCTAGCCCCCCGGCTGCTTGATCTGATCGCTCCTATCGGCAGGGGACAGCGAGGTTTGATCGTCTCTCCCCCCAAGGCGGGCAAAACCACCGTTCTGAAGCAAATAGCCAACGGCATCACCGCCAACTACAACGACGTTCATCTCATGGTCGCCCTCATCGGCGAGCGGCCCGAGGAAGTGACCGACATGGACCGCTCAGTAGAAGCCGAGGTGATGGCCGCCACCTTTGATGATCCCGTCCAGAATCAGGTCCGCGTAGCCGAGATGGCTCTGGAGCGGGCCAAGCGGCTGGTCGAGAGCGACAAAGACGTGGTTATCCTTTTGGACGGCATCACCCGCCTGACCAGAGCCTACAACCTCACCGTCCCTCCCAGTGGCCGCACCCTCTCCGGCGGCATAGACCCGGCGGCTCTCTATCCACCCAAGCGTTTCTTCGGTGCAGCTCGCAACATCGAGGAAGGGGGAAGTCTGACTATCATCGCCACCTGCCTGATAGACACGGGCAGCCGTATGGACGCTGTCATCTACGAAGAGTTCAAAGGCACAGGCAACATGGAACTGCATCTCAATCGCAAGCTGGCGGAACGGTATATCTTCCCCGCCTTCGACATCGAACGTTCCAGCACGCGCCGAGAGGAACTGCTGCTGGATAAGGAGACCCTGGAAAAAGTCTGGATCATGCGGAAGATGATATCTTACATGATGGCTCCACCCCCATCGGGTGCGGGGATGGATATCACTGGTGCTCTCCAGGCCCTGTTGGACCGGCTGGCCAAAGCCAGGAACAACAGAGAGTTCCTGGCGACGTTGAGCAAGGATGTCCTATAAATCGGCTTACCTCCCCTCTTTCCCCCCAACTTTGGGAGGAAGTAAGGGGGGGCAGCCGATTTGACAATTTTGGGTCTTGTGTTATAATCTGGACCGAAAGCGCAACTCATCCCGCGGCGTATCCGCCGGAGAAGAGGGGAGCGAATGGAAATCCCAGCTAATTTCCCCC
>CAYNWI010000110.1:0-7966 GCA_964400825.1 uncultured Anaerolineae bacterium
GCTGGCCTTGCTCGACAATCCAGATATCACCGCCCGATTCGTAGATGAGCCGGCCAGTGAGCGAGACGATGGCAGGTGTGGCTGTGGCGGCGTGGTCGGGCGTGGGGGTGTGCTCGATGTCTATTTCCAGAGTTCCGCAAGCAGTCAACAGCACGATCAGGATAAGCAAGCTAAACCAAAGGGACCTCATGCTTTGACCTCCATTCGACGTGCGCAGTCTCAAGGCCCGGTGCCGATGGTGATGATGCGCCAGCCAGCGCCTGTAATCTCCCCCCCCAACAAGACGAAGCGTGCATGGCGGCCACTGGAGTCAGCGAAGTACAGGCTTGGCTCATACTTGACGTCTACGTCAACCTCGTACTCCACCACACCCTCGGGGTTTCCCACAACCGGCAGCAGCTCGATCCCGTTGACTGTGACGCTGCGCACCCTCTGTCGGTATGGGTCGGCGTTGTAGTCGGTGTGGTACAGCGCCAGGTCGCCCATGTTGCTGAAGAGGAACTCGGTTGACGAGCGGCGAGTGAGACAGGCGTAGGCCCGTTCCTCGTCGTGGTCGTCGAGCGCCTGATAGTAACGAATAATGACCTCCTCCGGCGAGAGGGTGGCCAGCTCTTTCTCCAGGGCGTCGTCCAGCTTGACGATCCCGCTCGCCGCCAGCCACTCGCTCCATTCCATCCCGGTAATCTCCTCAAGCGGTTTGCGGTCGAGGGAGCAAGCAAAGGCATAGTGCCGGCCCTTGTCAATCCAGTCGCCGATAATCTTTCCCTACGTCCGTTATTCTTGAACAACTCCTAACCGATTCTAGCACATCTTTGATGCAATGGCAAGCCTGGGGCTGAACAGCTCGGCTGAGCTCGCGACGAAGCCCCCAGGGGCTGAGTTTCAGTCCCGAAAGAAAAAACGGCGGTGTCTGGATAGACATCCGCCGTTTTTTAGTTGGTCAGCCAGTTCAGGCGCCAGGAACGGTCAGGATCGGGTAGGAGGCCGGAGCTGCACAGGGCCGGAAGGTTTGCATCCTCGGCCTGACCCATTTTATGTAGATATTCGACACTACGCCTTATGGTGGAGGAGGCTGCGTGTCGGCTGAAACGGTGGGTTGAAGCCGTGAGAGTGAAGTTAGCCGCGAAGATGGGATTGCGAAGGGAGGTGAGAGAATGAGAACAGCCGTCAGCTAATAGCCATACGGATTTGCTTAAGCGCTACCTTGCCTGGGCTAGCCCCCAGGCGTTGTCCCTGAGGCTAAGCCCGAAGGGATATCATGTCAGGAGATGCGAGTTGCCAAGTGGGCGGCGGGCTGGGGCCCCCACACTATCACAAAATATTAGGAGGTGTAAAATGCCAGTTCCAGTTCGAGGACTCCACCTTTATCCAAGCAAGTGGGTTGGTGGCGGGGGTGACCCGGATGAGAAGTTCAACGAAGACCTGACTTTCATCGACACCATCGGCAATCTCAACTCCGTCAAGACAACACTTTTCACCTTCATAGAACAAACACCACCAGATCGGGCCCTCTGGCTTGGCAGGCAAAGAGAGAAGCTGACCAACATCAGGCAGCGCCCCTCGCTCTCGGGTAACCAGACCTTTGTTTTCCGGTGCTGGCCTGAACCAGAGGATATGGGGCAAGCCGGCGACTGGTACAACCGGGGCAGGCTCTTTGCTCACAACCTTGTTGATCCCTTCTACCACGTCAGGTTCAACCTGCAAATCCAGTATGCCTTCATGGAGGTTGCCAACGAGCCCAATCACCCGGACGAGCCATTCGGCCAGAGCATGTCGGCCTATAATGACTTCTTACGGGGTTTCTACTATGGCGAGCGACAGGTGGGCTATGACTTCCCATTGGTCTACGCCGGCCTTTCCAAGCACAATCCCAATGCCTGGTATCAGGACTACTGGGTCCAATACCACATCAAGCACTTTGCGAGCAAGGTAGGTGTTCACATCTATTGGGATGGGCCGGAGGTGGGCGGTTACAGCCATCGCAACGAGGAATTCTACCAGGGGAGCCCGGAGGGCAAGTACTATCGCTGGGTGAAGCGCACCCTTGAGAATGCCGGCGTTACACCCAGGGGCATCATTGCCACTGAGTTCGGCACTCCAAGAAATCACTGGAATGACGACGATATTGCCCAGATCAACGATGAGTGTGCCTGGTGGCAGGAATGGTACAGCGATGCCCTGGCTGGCTGGTGGTGCGAACAAGCGCTACTCTATATCAGCAACGCTGACCCCCCGTGGGAAGCACTATACGCAGTCACGCAGGATCAGTTACCCATAATCCGGAATTGCTAAACCCACCTGCCAGGGCCAACTATCCAGCCACCCTTTGTCTTCCCTCCGCAGCCGGGCTACCAAGAAGGTAGCCCGGCTCTTTTTGTTGGTCGTAATATGGCATCAGGGAAAAATCGCACGCCTGCAGCGGGCTAGGCTCCCACGCCCGGCTTTCTGGCGGCATGGAAGCCGCCTCCGCTGACTTGACGTGCTACTCTTGCCTCTATGCGTAATATGGCAGCACCCAGTCATCGGTTACGGCACGCAAGGTGGTGGTACCTGTGGGTAGGGCAGAATCGTCCGAGCATCTTGGGCGTGGGTCCAAATAGTGGCAAACGGAGATAAAGTCTTGCCTTCCTGAGGCAATACCCTCACTAAGAAATGGTATTGCTGACCAGGTCGCACTGGCACGTTGTTAAACACCCAGCGCGGGTACGTCTTATCTCCTACTGCATACGTGACTTTTTGCGCCGTGCGGTCCGAGAATGTCAGGGGACCGTTTCCCTCTGCGATATTGAGCATTAATTCGATGGGCTGGTACTCAGGGGGAACGGAGTTCAGCGTCCCATGCACGAAAAGATCAACTGCAATATTGACAAAGGGCGCCCGCTCGACCGGAGCAAATTGGCCGCGTTCGTCGTGTGGCCAGACTATCTGAATGCGCGGGTCGAGGGATCCCGAGGGGGACTCGCCGTAGCCGGTAGGCACGACGGGGTGAGGATAGAAAGTCCGAGGGTCTGCCGCGTGGGCCCAGATGCTGGACCCACAGAGGAACCGGAACTTGGCGGTCGGTTCCGCAGCCAGGTTGGCTGGGATGTTATTGAATTCCAGGCTTGGGAATGTGACTCCGCCGACCGTGCGCTGAATCAGTTGCCCACTAGATCTAATAAGCTGAGTCGGCTCGTTGTCCTTGGCCATCGACAGGCCGAGCTCCGGGTACTCGCTGCAACTCACTTGCGTGCTCGGCCAAACGCTGATGTTGACCGCTCGCGACTGCGCTACGGTGGTCGGGTTTCCCTGCCCATCGTGGGGCCACACGATGGCAATATGCGGCTGCCACGGGTGGGCTGCTAACGTCGTCGCCGACCCGGCTAATGGGAATAGTGTGAGCATGGCAACTAAGATGGCAAACAGGCGTCTCCTAATCTTCATGACTCGCTTGATCCTCATATCGCCTCCTTTCAGGACTTCATCAGGCTTCTCATCGCCTCTGCTGCCAGTGATCCAATGTATATATAAGATACCACAAATGGGGAAAAATGTCAATACCGTGAATACCTCTTCGGCTGGAACTGCTACCAGCGCTGCCAGCGTCAAATAGATAGCCATCATACTGACCGGCACCACCACGGAGACATTATCGTTGGAGAAGGCCATTCATCAAAGAATCTGCATCCTCGCCTTGGCCAGGTCCATTTTATGTAGACATTCGACACTACGCCTTACCATGGAGGGGGTTGCGTGTCGGAGGACCGGGATCACTGGGATGAGGATTGGCGGAACTATCCCCGGGTCTCTCTGGAGGCCATGAAGTTTCATGGCCTATCGGTGGCCCACTATGATCGCTACAGTTGGGAGTGCGACGAAGACCCCTACGAGAAGCTCAAAGCTGCGGTCCCACCGCAGATCCGCCGCATTGCGGAGATGGACCACCGCCGGCGCACCCGCAAGGAACAGGAAAAGCTGAAACGGTGGGTTGAAGACGTGGGGGTGAAGCTGGCTGCGAAGCTGGGATTGCGAAGGGGGTGAGAGAACAAAAACAGCCATCAGCTAATAGCCATACGAATCTGCTTAAGCGCTACCTTGCCTGGGCCAGCCTCCAGGCTTTGTCCCTGAGGCATCTCGACTGAGCCCCGCCCTGAGCAGGACGAGGGGCTCGACGAAGTCTCGGCCCGAAGGGATGTCAGGAAGTTCAAGTTGTCAAGTGGGCGGCGGGCTGGGGCCCCCCAGATTTAGTCTGGCACAAGCAAATGTGCGGAATGACATAGGTGAACAAATCTACAGGAGGAATGAGACATGACTTCAGCTCTGAATGGCTTACATTGGCAAAGCCCAGTGACCACTCATTCACCGGGTTCCAGATACCAGGTGAATGGCGCGGGGTCAGGTGTGGGGTTCGGATCCGTTCTGATCCTATCCCAGCCGGAAGAAGATGCCAAGCACAACATTTACTGGCTAGAATATAACATGAACTGTCGTCCCGTTAACGTTCCGTTCTTTGAGGCCTGTATCGTTCGACTGTATTGGCCTATGTGGAACCCCTTGCCTCCTGATCCGGCTACCCTGGCGGAGGCATGGGCTGAAATGGTTCGCTGGTGCCAGGGTCAAGGGGTATACAACTTCCAGGTTCTCAACGAGCTCGACCTTGAGCACGATAGCGGTCATTGGCCTTCGGCTGATTACATGCAGCAGTTGTCCATAGAAATTCGGAATCGGCGACGATTGGGCTATCCTCTCTGGTTAGGCTTCCCTGGGCCAAGTGGACAGAATGAAGATTATTTGCCGGGCCACCCTAAGTGGAATGAGTACTGGAACACGTACGAGGGCATCATTGACGCCCACTACTATAACAATCTTGCTCTCCACGCTTACGGGACGACCTACCAGGGCCTCAAGGACTATACCTGGGCTGCATACTGGGACATAGCGGACCGATTTCCGTACCACCCTCAACGGTTCACAGAGTACGGGGTCTGGCTTGATACCGGGTACGGGGGCGACCGGAATGCACGGGCACAGGATTACGCCGCCTATGTGAATTGGGTTCGCTCAGGCTGGGCTTGGAGGGCCCCCATCCACGCCGTTCACGTTTTCATCGCCCGTGACTCGCCTGACTGGGACGAATCGCCGCAGTTCTACGAACTCACCGACGGTGAGGTGCAGATCCTGACGAGCGGCGTCGGCTGTGTGGGACTATAAGGCAGACCCGCCAGTAGGGATGCCTTGTTCCGGGCGACTCGAAGCGAGCAAGCAGGTGGGGTCAACTGACCCCACCTGTCGCTTTGCCGCCGGTCTCGCCCAGCCTCACGAATATCGCTTGACAATCCCAGCCTTTAGCGGTACAATAACGGCGCTTAAACGTTGGAAGCTAGAATGTCGAGCAGGAGGGAATCATGAAACGAATGCTGTTTGCTATTCCCATGATGGTGTTGCTGGCTATTTCCCCCATGTCCACCCTGGTTGAGCACACAAACGCGGCGCAGCCGACGGAGACCCCAACCCCATACCCGGACGTGATTCTGTGGGACGCGCAGATCGCCGTCGTGTGGCCACACGATGGACAGGGGAATCCAACGGACGTGGCCCACTCGCGGGCGGTCAACGTGAGTGTCTGGCCGCGCAACCAGGTGTATTGCACCCTGCACCCGAATGAAGGGCCGGGGGGAGTCCATGATTTCTACCTTTGGGTGGCCAGGGACAACGAGCCGCTGGAGTTACTCGAGGACAGGGGGGAGCTGATTCTGCGCACGGTCAACGGCGTCACTTTTCCGAGCGTGGAGTTCAACAACGTCCCGGCTGACTTGGCTGCAGACCCAAACAGCAAGTACGTGTTTGTCTTGGGACGAGGGTGGTCCAATTTCTGGGTGCATGGGGCTGACCCACGTACTATTTTCCCACACCCGGTAATACCTACCGGCTACAGCGATTGGGTGTCGCCTGAGGCACGCATTCAGATCGTCTGGCCGCACGACGAGGAGGGCCGGTTTGCGCCGGTGGAGGAGGCGACCCTGGTCAACGTCGCCGTTGACATCTTTCATCACGGAACACTCAAGTCCGCACCGCTGGACTACGAACCGGATAACGTAACCCTATATGTCGCCGAGGGGAACGATCCCCCAGGTTCGTGGAATTCCGAGGCCCAAAAAGTCACGTATACGGCGAACGGGCAAACGTTCCCCCGCTGGGTCTTCAACGATGTGCCGGTGAAGCCTGGCCAGCAATACCATTTCACGGCCTCCGTGTTCCAGGGCAAAATATCGCATCCTTATACCACCATCTGGACCCACGCAGCGGACGCGCGGACATTCTTGCCCCATCCAGAGGTGCCGCCGCCTTGCCTGGAATGAGCCGGTTGGATTCAATTCTCCTCATGGAACGGGCCGCCAGGTGGCGACGATGGCTTCGGCCAGAACAGGATTACCGTAGGCGGCGATGGTCAACCCCTGGCTTTGCGGGGTGATGACCAGCCACAGCAGGCTGAGGCCCTCCGGCGCCTGCCGCAGGGTGACCTTTAGGGCCTCTAGCCCTCCCAGTTGGACAGACTCGGCCATGATCAGGTAAGGCCCAAAGCTGCCCTGCTCGATGCTGTCCAGCATTGCTTCCAGGCTTGGCTCGGTCAGAGCAGCGATGTTGATGGCCTGACGCTCTTCTCCGCTCGTCGCCGGGTTCGACAGCCAGACGGAAGCTCCTTGTACCCCGTCTACATCCCAGGCGGCAGGGTAGTCAATGGCGAAGCCGAGCGCGGTATCAGTGTAGGTACTGGCGGTCAGGACAGTGGTAGGCGTCGGCGGGGGCGGAGTAGGGGTGAGGGATACCGGCGGCCGGGGCGTTGGCGAAGGGCCGGGGGTGGGCGCGGCGATGCCCTCGGGAGCCCTGACCGGTCCACGCCACCAGTCGAAGAGTTGGTCCCACTCTATGTAGCCGTAGTAGCCGAACTGGCCGGGGCTGGGGGTCAGTTCATCCACCACCTGGTGCTGCTCGTTCCCATCCGCGCGCATCAGCCACAGGCTGGCCTGCTCATCAACCAGGCGAGCGAAGAGAGTATAGCTCCCGTCGGCCGACCAGAGGGGGCGCTCGTCGCGGTACTTTGGGTCGTTTGTCAATTGGCGGGGGTTAGACCCATCCGTGTCTATCGCCCAGATGCACCGCTTTCTTATGCCTTCTCTGGCTGGCTCGCCACCGGCCACGGGGCCGATGTCTGGTGCAGCGACGTAGGCGATCTGTTGCCCGTCGGGTGACCAGGATGGCGAGAAGGCTACTACATCCTCGCTGGTGAGGTAGGCCAACTCTCCGCCGCTAGCCTCTACCAAGGCGATGCGCTTGTGCGTCCAGCTCTCGCGGCCACCACCAACTGCCACGGCTATCTGAGCTCCCCGTGGTGCCAGGGCGATGAAGTCATCGTGCACCAGCACGGCATGGGCCAGCTCCACGGGTTCGCCCCCGCCGACGGGTATGGCCATCAGAGGTAGCCCACCGGCCATAAGCGAGGCAGACATCTCCAGGCCTCGCCAGAAGAGGATATGCTGCCCGTCTGCCGACCAACAGGCCAGCAAGCTCTGGGTTGCCAAGGGATCGGGGTTGGCGTAGATTTCCACAGGCTCCTCGCCATCGGCCTTAATCCGTCGTAGGCCTTGATAGCTGGGCGGCTTCTCGGGCTCGGCCTTTGTCCACTCGTAGCTGATCCACGTCCCCTCCGGGCTCCAGGCGATGCGGCCCACCCCGCTGTCGGGGTCGCCGCCCCACTGGGGGACGAGCTCTTTCTCGTCTGAGCCGTCCGCGCTGACTACCTGCAAGCTTCCGAGCCCGGTCACATAAGCGATGCGGTCCTCGACGGGCGACCAGCGGGCATCATTCACCGCCGTGCCATCATCGAGGGGGTGGGCATCGGTGCCCGAGGTGCGTATCACCCAGACCTGGTGCTCTTTGCGGAAGGCCAACCATTCGCCGGAGGGAGACCAGCGGGGTGTGCTGTTGC
>CAYNWI010000111.1:0-7912 GCA_964400825.1 uncultured Anaerolineae bacterium
TCCTCCAGAATTGACCCGCCGATGAACTCCCTCAAGATAGAGTTGCTGGGGACGATGTCCGAAGCATAGGGCAGGAACCAGTCCAGGAAGGCCAACAACCGCCGCCCTTCGACCCTGGCGCGGCTAGAGGGCTTGATCTGGAACAACAGCGGTTCGGCCAACGGTTTCAGCACCGCCAACTCGTACACCAGGGCCGAATTGAACATCACGTCGGCGTTCTCTTGATAGGGGAAGATGCGGCGCTTCTCCCCCCGGCGCACGCTCTCCCAACGGGCGATGGTCTCCTGGGCTGAGTACCCACGAGTCCGGGCATCTCGCACAATGCGACGGATCAAGCGGCTATCGGTGGTGGAGACACGATTGTGGCGGTCAATGTTCAGTTGGGTGACGGCCGAGACGTAGATTCGAAAGATGCGCTGCGGAGGTAGCGCCGGCACTAGAGCCGGATTCAGGCCGTGGATCCCCTCCACCAGGAGGACGTGATCGGGACCGAGGAACATGGTCTCGCCTGTCTCCCGTTGGCCAGTGCAGAAGTTGTAATGGGGGATGGACACGGCCTCCCCTTCCATCAGGCTCAGCAGTTGCTCGTTGAAGAGGGCCAAGTCAACTGTTTCCAGGGCCTCGAAGTCGTATTGGCCCCGCTCGTCCCGTGGGGTGTGCTCCCGGTCCAGAAAATAGTTGTCCAGGCTGATGGCCACCGGGCGGATGCCAGCGGCCAGCAGTTGCACGGCCAGCCGACGGGCAAAGGTGGTCTTGCCCGAAGCAGAGGGGCCAGCGATGAGCACCAGCCGCACCTCCCCCCGCCGCCGGGCGATGTCCCCGGCGATCTGGGCGATCCGCTGCTCGTGTAGGGCCTCGGCCACCAGGATGATCTCCGACATCCGTCCGGCTTCGATGGCTTCGTTCAGCGCGCCCACGTCCTGGACGGCCAGGCGTCGCACCCACTCGCCGTACTCGCGGAAGACGGCCACCAGTTGGGGGAACTCCTGGAAGGGGAGCAATCCGGTGGGGCGATGGCGGCGAGGAAATTGGAGGACGAAGCCAGGCGGATAGGAACGCAGGGCAAAGAGGCGCAGATAGCCGGTGGAGGGCACCATGTAGCCGTGGAAGCAGTCGCGCACCCCGTCCAGTTGATAAAGGGTCAGATAATCCTTGCGACGGTAGGTGAGCAGGCGGAGCATTTCATCTTCGCCCTGGGCACAAAAGATGGTTGCCGCCTGATCCAGCGGCACCTGCTCTTTGGTGATAGGCAGGTCGGCGGCGACCATTTCCCGCATCCGCGCTGCCAGCCGGTCGAGTTCCTGGGGAGTGAACGGCTCCCGCCCCCGCACCTGGCAGAAGTAGCCGCCAAAGGGAAGGGAGTAATCCACGTAAACGTGAGCCTGGGGAAAGAGCTTCTGGGCCGCAGCGACCAACAGAAAAGAAAGGGAGCGGCGATAGATTCTCCCCCCATCGCTATCGGCCAGGGTGACTGGCGTGGTCTCCACGTCGCGGGCTACCGGCCAGGTCAGCTCTTTCAGTTTGCCGTCCACCAGGGCGGCCATCACCGGCACCGGCGGATCGGGGAAGGCAGCCCGCACGAGAGCCTCCAGTGGCGTACCGATAGGCGCTTCGAAGACCCGGCCATCGGGAAAGCGGACCTGGGCGGCCCGCCGAGGCGAGGCCGGTTTTACTGGTTGTACCTCTTTCACGAGTTTGGATATTGGATATTGGATATTAGATACTGGATGCGTGTTGGACATCTTCTACCTGCTAACTTCCAAGCTATATCCATCACATTGGCCTCACCAGTGCTCATACCGCACCAGTTCAGACAACGCCTTGCGCTTTTTCAGGCCGGGCCGATCAGCCGGATACCCCAGCGGCGTGAAGGCGACAGGCTCTACACCATCGGGCAGGCCCAGCACCTCGCGCGCGGCGGTGGGGTCGAAGGCGGCGATCCAGCAGGTGCCCAAACCCAGGCTGGCAGCGGCCAGGATCAGGTGATCCATGGCGATGGCCACGTCCACGTCGGCGTAGTTCTGGCCGTCCCTGCGGACCCAGCCCTGGGCCGGAATCCCGCAAGCGCAGATGACCAGTGGTGCTTGAACAAACCAATCCCGGTTGTAGATTCGTTTTAGCTCCGCTTCTCGCCCTGCCGTGTGGATCACGATTAACTGAAAGGGTTGCCGGTTGGCCGCAGTGGGCGCCAGGCGTGCTGCTTCGAGCACCTGGTTCAGCACCTCATCCTCCACCGGGTCGGGCTTGTAGGCCCGCACGCTGTAGCGCTTTTCAACTAACTCCAAGAACTTCATGCTCTGCCTCCTCTCACTGGTAGATTGGTGGTATTGTACAGCATGAACCCTTACAAGTCAACCGCCGGCACGATGCCCAGATCGAAAAGCAAAAGCGGGAGGCATCTTAGACCTCCCGCTTCGACATCGGCCCCCTTTTCTGTGAGGCCACGATTGGACCTGAAAGGATCGGGATTGTTAAGCGGGCTAACCGTGCCGAGTTCACCCGCCGCCGGGTTTCGCAGTATCACCACACTCGTCCCCAAACGCCACAAAAGCGGCGCAACCCTCAAAACAACCCGCGGTCAGGCGGTCGGGTGCAACGAGTTGTTAGCTGCCATCCTGAAAATCAAACAAGGTGCCGACAAATGTTTGGGCCTTTGGAGGCTTGCGCATGTGCTCCGGAGGAGACGCCAGTTCGTCGGTCTGGAAACACGTTCCGGCGACGACGGCTTTCAGAAGTTTCGCTTGTTCGGCATAGCCTTTGACAGTCGCCTCCAGCACCCAGAGCAGTTCGAGTAGTTCTGTCGTGAACTGGCTGGGCCAGCGTTCGGGGCGGATGTCGTCCAACGGCGAGGACTTCCTGCCTGCACCCCTTTTCATCCGATACTTGAGCCACGATTGCACGACCTTGAGGCCGGATACCTCAAACGCAAACACTTCTGGTGCGACGGGCGCGAATTCACCATCGCCGACGTGTAGCGTTTGTGTCGTATCGTTGTATTCGAAAGATTCAGGGTAGCCGTCTGGATTGCTGGAGACGGCTTTGGTACACTTTGCGGTGCCTGGGGGAATGTGACCGGGAATTTCGCCCTGGGGCACGAAGCGCTCGCCGTAGGTGTGCAACCAGAGTAATCGCGCACCGACCTGACGGACTTGCTCGAACAGCGCCGGGTCCTTTGTAATCGGCACGCGCAGTTCGCACGTCTCCAGTTCCTTGAAAAAGCGTGCCGTGAAGGCCGGTTGCGCCAGCAGGCCATAGACATAGGCCAGGCAATCCTCTGGCGTGACCGTTTGCCCGAATATCTCGCCCAGCAGGTCGAGGAGGTCTGGCAGGATGTTGGCCTCTGAAGGGTCGGCGGTGCGGTAGAGGGGGATCGAATCCTTTGCGCCACGATTGCAGAAGTGATTGAGATCAGGGATGACCGCTGCGCATGTCAATGCCGGCCCTAAGTCCAGCGGTCTTTGAAACGTTGTTGACAAATACACCTGCCGGTCGCTATGGGCGCGCCAGAGGTCGGGACGCAGGCGCGACATCAAGCGTCCATCGGCGATGATCCATTGACGGTCGAAGGATCGATAAGCATATCGCCATGCTTGCGGCATCGGTGCATCTTGGGGCAGTTTGGCAATCGGAGTTGAATCGCTGTTCCCCGCTAAATCAACCCGGTAGGTTCCATTTATCCTGCGATCCCCTGTTTCACGAAACGCTTTTGCCCGATCCTTGGCATTCAGCAGATCGTGCCAGCGGCGCTGGAGCGTTCCGATGTCCGGCCCAATCGGCCAGGTGCGCTTGAACTGCACGCCCGAATGCTGCCATGGCATGAGGTCAGTAAGGAGCGGCCAGGCGAAGTAATCGCCCTTGCCCACCGGCTGGAAGGGAGCCTGCCAGTCGTCCGGGCAATCCCGCCACGTTAGGCTGCTGAAATCGGTGATGGCCTCGAGCGCGTCCAGTTTCTCCTGGCGGCTACCTTCAATGCGGGCATAGTGCACCTTCGCGGGCTTTTCCGTGTCCGCCTTTTGGGCGCGAACGGCGATGGCTATGGCAACGGGCGTCTGGATGGCGAAGACGTTTTCCTCCTTGCGCGTACCGCGCCCTTCGCCGCCGAGATCAATGATCCAGACCTCGTCGCACAGGCGGCGCATGTGCTCGCGCATCCCACAGAATGCGTCGCCGTCGAGGTAACTCGAGGAGCTGATAAAACTGACAATGCCCTGCCCGTGCGCCGTTTCATGCTCGAAGACCTTCCACAGCGCCCAGCGCCAAAAATAGATGTAAAGGTTGTAGAGGTTCTTGACGTGGACGCCGTGGCCGGCGGCAATGGCCGGGTCGAGGAAGCCGCTAAGGATAGCGCCTGCGCCTTGCCCGTCATCTCCCCAGCGAACCCAGCCGCCCGTGCGGGCCTTGTTTTCAGTGCTGGCGGCCTCGTGCCGGTCGTAGGGCGGATTGCCCAGGCAGACGATAACCGGGACATCGCTCTTGACTTTGAGCGCCTTTTCGTGCTGCTCGGCAATGGGCTGAAGAAAGAGCGGCAATTGTGGCGGTTTGGCGTGGGGGCTTTCGAGCGTGTCGGTCAGGTAGATATGCGTGCCGTTCTCAGGTAACGCTCCGCCACGGTCGCGCAACGCCCGGCTGACGCGCAGTTCGGCGACGGCGTAGGGACCAACCATCAATTCGAAGCCGTAAAGATTGTTGGCCAACGCGGTGGCCTGGCCCGGCACGGCACCTTCGCCCTGCTCAGCCTCGACACGGTTCAAGGCGTGTTCGATGACGCCGAGCAGATAGGTACCCGTTCCGACGGCAGGGTCAAGCGTGACGACATCGGGATCAGCAAAGCCCAGCGGCTTGCCGAGGCGTTTTCTCAGCAGGTCGTCGATCAGACGAACCTGGGCGTGGACGACCTGGATAGGGGTGTAGTAGGCCCCGGCGTCCTTGCGCAGTTTGGGGTCATAAGCGGCAAGGAAGTCTTCGTAGAAGTAAAGCCAGGGGTCTTTGGGGCCGACAAAGACAGCTGGCGGGACAGCGGCGATGACACGCAGGAGGAGATCGAGCGAGGCGGCGATCTCGGCGCGTGCCTTGGGGTCGGTCAGAACTTGCAGGGCGCGAGACAGCAGGTTGTGTTGCACATCGAGTTTTTTCACGGCTTCGTCGAGCGTGAGGGGGTCGGCCCCTTCGCTACGACCCAGCAGCAGGGCGAAAGTGGCGGTCTGAGCGTAGGCATCGGCGAACTGCTCGTCCGAAGCGTCGGGGAAGAGCAATTGCCGCCAGTCCTTTGCAAGTTGAACGAGGGGCGAGGACGGGTCCTTGAGCGCGTCGGTCACATCGTCGCGCAGCATCCGGCATAGCGGGGCCAGCAATTCGGCAAAGTCCTTGAGGTCAATCTTGCCCTTGCTGTCGGTGGGGATGAAGGGCTCCCAAGAGAGAAAATCGCGCAAGAGGCGTTCGACGGCGTCGGTGTCTTGGGTGGTAACAGCCTTGTTGCCGTCGACTGCGACGTCGCCGGAAAGGCGGATGACTTTGCCCACCAATTTGCCACCGCGATAGAGCGCCCATTCGTTGCCGTCGGTGTAGAGGATGTTCGGGATGGCCGAGAATCGCTTGAACTGGTCGTGGTTGTGGCCCTTGAAGCGTTTGGCGATTGCGCCGACGCCGGGCGCTTTGAGTTCGACGTATCCGGCGAGCAGCTTGTTCAGGTGAATGGCGTAATCGGGGCGGCCGAGGCGGTTGGGTAGCGGCGTTTCGCCCGTGCAGATGATCTTCCAGCCCAGAGCGGCGGCCACGCCCGCCATGAGGTTCTCGAAGGGGCCGCGCACCTGATCTTCAGGCTCGCCGGCGGTGAGCTGCGTCATTTTGGCCGTCACGGCGGCGGCGAAAGTTTGTAGAGCTTCGTGGATCAAGACGCTCTTGTTCATGCCATCAGTACCTTCCAACCTCCGAAGTTCCTCTGCCACGCATCAGACTTATGGCAGCTAACAGCCTGCGGTTCAGTTGCGGCGCGGCCACTGGCGAGATACCCCGGCCAATCTGGGCGACACACTGGCAAGTAACAAAGCAATTCGGGTCGCCCAGCACCATCAACTGCAACCGCTTGTTAGGCCGCGTTCTTTGGCTAAAGGCTCTGGGGTTGACCCTTGATTATTTCTTGAACGGATAAAACCAGGCCGGCTGTGGGTGATTGTCTGGCTTTATTAGCTTTGGCAATCGTTCTGGTTTAGCCAGGTGCCACTGATAGTCCCTTGCCGCGCCCGTGCAATCCACGACTTCAACTGTTCCTACCAAGACACCAATCGGAAAATCACCTGGTCGTGCGTGCATCTTTGCGAAATCTTCATCGTTACCAGGAGTCATGCTGGCGTAGATATACACTCGTTCTCGTATGTTTGTTGGCTTACTCCGATACTCAATCTTTTTCGTGCCTCGTAAAATCTGCTCGGCATACGGCTGTCGGATACTTAAGGCTCGCATGTTACTCGGTTTATCCATGTTTACACTTCCTTTGCTACTATTATGATGAGTCATATCCACAATTGCGGCAAAGCGGCACTAACGGCTAGGCTTCACCCGCGCGGCGGGTCTCGTGAAAGAGCTTCCGCCCCAAGAACAACTACAAGCGCGTGTGGCCGCCGATTTCGAGCGGCGATGGCCGCGTCGGGTACAAGCCGTGGTTGGGCGGCCAATACTCTAATAGAAGACTATCTTGTCACCGTCCAGCCAAGTAGGCGGCGAATAGCGTTCTCTAGCTCGCGGATGCGACCAGAGAATATACCGCACCTTCGTCAATGTTCTACAAGCCTCGCCCAGAATCTCATCTTGACGCTGTGGATACGCAAGGTCGTATTCATCTTCCTGCAACTTATGTGCCGGTTTCTGGCGTAGTTTCCTGATCTGCTTGAGTGGAGCTATCACCTCACCCGACACATCCTTGCCATCCGCAGTACGATATTTTGTGCTCAACCACTCTTCCAACAACCGAAGTGTGCCTGGTCGCTGAATCTCGACGGCACCGTCGTCACGTTCCACCTGACGTTCAAGAGGAATGTCATCCTCGAAGAAATCACGGTTGATATTCTCGGAGAGCATCTTGTCAAGCAAATGAATGAACTCATCGAAATTCTTGCGGGTGGGGCGGAGCATTGGGATGAACCCTTTAGGTCTCTGCTCCTCGAAAGTCTCTCTAAAGAGACTTGGCTTGCCAATCAGATGGGCTAGCTTGTTAATCTCTGTCTGCTCTGTCAAGAAGGCTTGATATGCAGAGTAATATTCTGGCCAATAGCCATAGATCGTTGCTCGCTCATAGTCGCTATTCATAGAGCATTCACCGTGCACCACGTATGCACTCCAAATCAACTGGTGCTCTGGGCTGAGATTTGCCAAATATCGTAGGAACGCCACCACAACGCGGTTGCGTCCGCTATCATATCCAATTCCAAAAGTCTGGAGTAGGACTTTGTCTCGTTCAGCAACGTCTTGAGAATCATAGTGCTCTGTAGTGACCCCGATAGAACCAGTGAAGTCACTGAACTCGAAGTAGTAGCGGGGATCCCTGTAGTACCTATCAAGCACCTCCAGCCCAAAGAACACCGGTGTTAACTGGGGCTCGGCCAGTGCTAATCGCTGCGCGAATGGCTGTGCATCGTACACGGACAAATCAACAGCGGCGCGAATTACATCGGAGGTTGGATAGGCGCAGATGGTATACGGTTCTTCCTCAAGTAGCTTTGCCATTTGTTTATCCACGGGAAGGTCTGGCAAACGCTTGATATGAGGATTCAGAGAGTGGCTAGCGAACGCTAGACTGATTCGGTTCTCTTGAATCAACTGACTGAGGATTTCCCGTATTTCAGACCAAGGGACTCCGAACTCGGCGCTGAGATCAAGGACTAGTATGCCGTTGAAGTCCGATGATCTCGCAAAGAAA
>CAYNWI010000112.1:0-5851 GCA_964400825.1 uncultured Anaerolineae bacterium
GCGCGGGTGGATGCGCGGCCCAGCACCAAGTACAGCACCCCCCTGCCGGGCATTGCAGCATCTGGCGATTGCAATCCCAAGCTCCCTGAGCACGTCTGCGACACCGACTTGCTCCACGACACCCTGGCCCTGCCAGTCCTCGAGGAGACCATCAAGGAGTGGTACGTCTACGACGACGTCAACGAGGACGGCCTGCCTAGCTGCGACGAGATCGTCGGGTACACGGTAACCATCCCCAACACCGGCACCATCGAGGCCACGGGGGTGGTGTTCACTGATACACTCTACAACTACATCGCTGACGACCCGGAGGACTCGCGAGTGCCGGCCACCTTGATCAACGGGAGCGTCTCGGCTGCCATCCACGTCCACGGCCTTGATCCTGTCAGCGGTCGCGAGATTGACGCCGACGTGCAGCCGCCAGACCTGGCCTTCGGCGAGGACCTCCTGCTCCGCACTGCTGCACCAACGGTTGGCGGCGGCTACATTGAGCTCACCTATCCCTCGGCCGTCGTGCTGGACAGCGAGATCATCAAGGGCAACAACCCCGACGACGACGAGATTCTCGTAGCTACGCGACTGAAGATCCCGCCCCAGGGCTACCTGCTCCGCTTCGACGGCGACACCTACGACCCGCCCATCCCGGTCACTTTCTCCCTGCGCATCAAGTACCGGGTGCACATCAAGAGGACCACGCCGAACGATGCCGTTGTCCTCAACCACGGCTGGCTGACCTACAACGAGATCGGCCTGTTCGATCAGCGATTCCCAGACTTTGACCCGGCCCATCCGAACGCCCATACAGCGGCCAACAAGGTGGCCAACAACCACGCCGGCACGCCAGGTCGGGCCTGGGAGAGCTACGAGTTCCCCGGCTGGCCGACGATTCCGGCGGACGTTGAGCCTACGAACTACCCTGGCCCGCGTTTCGACGACTACGCGCAGCCCGGCGCGGCCCTGCGTGACGATGACGACCCAACCTGGTTCGAGGTGAAGTGTGGGACGGACAGCAGCAGCACCTGTGGCACCGGCACCCATCTCCAGTTGCCCGCTATTGATCACCAGGGCGGCTGGGAAACCTGGATACAGGTGCAGAATGCGGGTGATGACGACACCGGAGTGGTTACTTTCTTCTGGGGAGAGTACTCAGCTCAGTGTCCCTACAGCGATCCGGGCCCCATTGGCTATGCTTGCAAGTGGGTCGCTAAGGATGGTGTTTGGTCCCTGGAGGATCAGGACATCCCCGTCATGGCAAGGTCAGCGATAGTCTACTCGGTGGCCGAGGGCCTCTTAGACCAGGCCTGTCTGGACGCAGCTCAGGTCATTGTTGAGCCTAATCCCTACTGGGATCCTCGGCCCAAGAGTGCCAAATGGCAGGACTGGGTGGACCTTTATGAGGGCACCGGCTTGCACTTGGCAGTGATAACCCAGCGCGAGGGGCCTAACGACTTCGATACCCTGGTTTCGAGCGCTTACCCCGGCATCTCGGAGAACATGAAGGGGTGTGGCCCTCCCTATCAGTATTTTGCCCCCTACGCCATGAGTCGGTATCACGGCCTGGATACGGAGATGATCATCCAGAACTGCGGTAAGAGGTGCACTGAGGTATGGCTCGATTATCAGAAGCAAGGGGATTGCGAATTCAGCTACTCGGATAAGATCGGCCGATTGGCGCCAGGAGAATCCATACGGAAAAGGGTGCCGGCGGCGCTGGGTGCCGAGTGGCTGGGTTCGATCTACATCGAGTCCGATGAACAGTTGGGGATCGTCATGGATCAGACCAGCTTCCTGCCATCGGAGGATCAGGGGACGCTGCTGAGCTATGAAGCGTTTCCCTACGATCTCACCAAGGACAAGGTCTGGTATGCCGACCTGGTCTTCCGCGAGCTGAGCGGCTGGGAGGCCAGCATTCAGGTGCAGAACCTGACCCAGGACTCTCTGCCCACTTTCGTGACGGTGGAGTTCTTCGACGCCAGTGGCGATTCCATCCTTTTCCTGGGCGAATGGGTCTGTCGTGCTGGAGGAGCCACCTTTTATCTGCCAGCCGTCGTTGACCTGGGTATGGCATACGCCGGGGCGGCCGTGATTCAGTCTCACGCGCAGGTTGACTATCCGGGTGGTATGCACGATGGTGAGCCCATCTTCGTCGTGGTTGACCTGAAGAAGACCAAGATGTACGATGAGGCCCTGCATCGCTGGAGACACACTATTCCTGGTGAGATCCAAGGTGGCGCTTACAATGCTCGTGCGGAGAGTGACAAGGCGGGACCGGGGCCTATCCTGCTTCCCTTCCTGTCCAAGGCCAGTGATAATCAGGGTGTGACCTCTCTGATCGCCGTCCGCAACAATTCCAACTGCAACAACATAGCGATCGAGCTGGAGGTCAGAAAAGGGACCGGAACCGTGATTACCTACGTGTCAAACTTCTGGCTGAGCACTGGGCATGTCAAGCTCATAGACCTGGCCAACGTGGGCAGCTTGAATCCTGGTTTCATTGGCTCAGGGACAGTAGAGGTTAAAGACGCGGAACAACTGTGCGACACGGACGGCGATGGGCAGCCGGATAATCAGCCGGTCATGCCCTCGGTGGTGGTAGTGAACAGGGGCACTGGCCCTGGTGACATCACCGCGGTCTACAAGGGCATCCGCGGAGGGACCCATTAGTAGCCTGTAGCATCATCCGCTTGGCAGCAACGAAAAAGCCACCAGGATTGCCTGGTGGCTTTTTTGTGTTCCTGTGTTCAAATCCGGTTGTAGGGGCGATCCCTTGCGGTCGCCCTGGGCGGGTGCAAGACCTGCCCCTACCAACTCGTTTTGAATGCACCCATATCAAAATTCCAGGCCGCTATTCGATCACCGGGATGCCCTCGTAGATCGCCGTGATGTCGCCGGGGCCGGTGCCCTGCTGCACCACCACGGCTGAGAGCATGGCCCCAGTCAGGCCATCATTGCCCACCACCCTCACCCTGCCCGCACCGACGAAGCCGGGAATCAGACTGCCTACGTTGGCCAGATCAATGGTCTTCAGGTGGCGGGGCGGGAGCCAGAAGATGGGAAGCCTGGTAACCAGATTGCCGGTTCCATCGGTGACCTCTACCACGAGCCTTATCGCGTTGTTATCAGAGTTGTTGCGGATGGCGATCAGTGAGGTCACGCCCTGGTGCTCTCTGGCCAAGGAGGGGAGTGCAATGTCCGTCACCGCTTTCTGCTCGTTCTTCGCGTGGGCGTTGTAGCTGCCCCCCTGCCTGGTGGCAGGATGTTTCAGGTCAACCACGGCGAAGATAGGTTCACTGCGGGAACGGATCACGGCTGCCCCCACGTAGTTCATCCCCAGGTCAATGATGGCCGGCAGGTAGAAAGTGGCAGAGTTATTGGCGCAGATCCAGTCGCCGAGGGAAAAGAGGTGGTCGCCGCTGTTGTCCATAAATTCCACCGTGACGAAGGTGGGCAGAGAATGCCGGGTCAGGTTCTGCACCTGGATGCCCACGTCCCAGCCGCTCCACTCTCGGTAGATGAAGTCGGCATAGAAGACCGTGTCTTCAGAATTCTTATAGGGATGAGCCAGGTAGGTCAACAACATATCCTGGCCCGTCGAGAGGGGCTCGAAGCTCGTCTGATCTACGACGATGCCCAGGGGCTGGCTGGCGGTGACGTAGGCCGAACCCAGCCAGGCGTCGTCGCCGCCCAACTCTGGCACGCGGGGCACCCTCACTCGCACCGCCTCGCCCGGCGCCAGTGGCTGGATGTGCTGGGCGTAGCTCAACTTGCAGGTCTCCTGTTCCCGATAATAGACCCAGACGGAGACACAGTACCGGCCAGAGTTCTGGATGGTCATCTCGGTATCCAGGTCATGGTAGCCTTTCATGAGATAGGGCGCGAAGTAGCCGTAGGGAGAGCCACTCCCTTCCATCATCTCGTCTAGCCCCACGTAGGTGCTGGAGACAGTGGTGCCAAAGTCATCGGGACCCACCCGGTTGACGGTCACTGCCAAAGGCTGGCCGCTGCCCTCGTAGTCCTCCCTCCAGGTGTTCCAGTCCGCCGTGGTGGTGAGATCAGCGTCGCTGCAGGCGTCCTGGAAGTCACTGCTATCAACCGAGTAGATGATGGCCGAGCAGGCAGCGGTCGGAATCTGGCTGCGCAGGGTCCAGACGCCATTCTCAGGGATGCTCATGCAGGCGTGCCCCATTGGCCCAGGGTCGTTGGAGGGACATAGGCCCGAATAGGCTCCCCAGAAGAACGCTATCGCCCCTGTCCTCTCAACCCCCACGTTCTGCACCTGGATCCAAGTGCTCCAGTTCCCGTTCTTGTCAATGCGCGGGATTTGAACCCTTCGGCCAGGCTCGGCAGCCGATGCGGTGATGGCGGTGGGGAGCTGCAGCGCGCCCACCAGTCCCACGACCGATACTAAAGCCAGGATAAAATACCGCTTTTTCATCAGCAACGCTCCTTATCATGGGCGCATATAGAAGTTGGGGGAGCACTGAGAAAAGAGCACGCCTAGCGCCGGCCGAGTAGGAGCAAAGCTACGTATCGAGGCCAAGCGGGTTGCCCAGAGGGCCGCTCGCTTGATTTCGATACGCTTTGCTACTCAATCGGCGCTCGCTCCCCCAACATTTGCATACGCCTCCTTATCGTGTAAATGAGGGCGGTCAAAGGGCTCACGGCTGGGGAAGCTGTACACTGAATTCCCACGGATGCATGAGGAGAGGCAAGAAGAGCCTGTGCTCCTCCCCCCCTGTAGTCACCCTCTTCTCGATCACGTTGCCCGCCCCGTCGTCGAGGAGCACGCGGTTGGTGATGGGCCCCTGGTCTGTGGCCTGCACGGCGAAGCGGACGGTGGCCATGCCGTTAACCGGCACGTGTCCGCTCCAGGTGAGGCGGTGAGTGGAATCATCGTAAACGGCTGGCCCGCCGCTGCCCGCCCAGGCCGAGCCGGGAACGTAGACGACCTCAGCGGGAAGGGTGTCGGTCAGGGCGACCATCGCCGGGCCGCTGCCCCCGTTCTTCACCAGGATGGTGTAGGTCAGCACCTGGCCGGGACTCACCTCCCCCCCTTCCCCGGGGCTGATGCTGACCAGTTTCTCCGAGGGGCTCAGATCGGGAGCCGCTATCGTCGTGGCGGCCGTGCGGGTGAAGGGCGGGTGCACACCGTCGTCAATGGTGGCCGTGTTTCCAACGATTGCGCCATCGGGCAGGGGAGGCACAGTCCTCACGGCGAAGGAGAAAGAAGTCTGATCACCGCTCGGCACGGGGCCGCTCCACAGGATCCGGTTGTTGACCTCGTCGTAGATCGCCCCACCGGTGACGCTGCCCGGCTGGTAGACGGCGTGGGGCGGGATGGGGTCAACGACGGCCACCTCCTCCGCGTCGGCGATCCCCTCGTTGCGCAGGGTCAGGGTGTAGGTCAGCACCTCGCCGGGGGTGGCCACGCTCTTGTCCACCTCCTTGGTCGAGCCCTTCAGCTCGATGGTGTTGACCCGCGTCGTCGCCCGACGCTCGTAGGTCGTGCCCCGTCCGTCGTCAATGATCGCCGTGTTGGTGATGATCGTCTCCGGTGACAGTGGGTCGTCAATCTTCACCTGGAAAGCGATGACGTGCGGCGGCGATGGGGGTGAGATCAGAACCGCAAGCCCGTCGTGCACGTAGGCTTCGTTGTAAGCGACGGTCAGCCCCTGGGTGCCGTCGGCGTTCTGAACGCCGATGGTGGCCTCCTCCAGTCGCCCACCCATGGACTGGTATTGATAGATGATAGAGCCGTCGGCCTGCAGGATGACCTGGAAGGTGTAAGGCCCGCCGCTGCTGTAGCGGGGCACTCCCACGTAGGAGACCACCAGAGTGTCCTGGTTGTTGC
>CAYNWI010000112.1:5951-7865 GCA_964400825.1 uncultured Anaerolineae bacterium
GCTCCAATAGTAAGCCTCCCCGCTGCTGGAGAAGGTGAGGTCATCCCAGAAGGGAGCCAGCAGGTTGCCCGGAGCGGTGGGATCGGGCAGGGCCAAGTTGCCAAAGTTGGAGCCGGAGATGGGTGATAGGCTCAGGAAGCCGTTGCTGCTGAGGTGGAACTGGGTGAATCCCTCGTGGTAAAAGGGGAAGGAAAAGCCGATGGGGAGGGGGCCGACGTTGGTGTCGTCGCTCAGGTCGGTGATGGGCGTGCCGATGCCGACGATGTCCACCCACTCGTAGACCGGGCCTGCGGGCTGATCGCTGTCGGTCCAGACGTAGCCGCGTTCTATCACCGGCACAGCTCCTGTCCACTCGATCTGGGCCAGGACTGGGTTGTAGGTCGCCCCGCCGGTGACGCTGCCGGATACGTAGGCCGTGTTCTGGGGGATGGGATCCACCAGGCTGACGTTGGGCACCTCGACAGAGCCGGAGTTGATCAGAGAGATGGTGTAAGTCAACACGTCGCCAGCCGAAGCCACTGTCTGAGCAACGCCGTTCACCGTCTTGGTCGAGCCGGTCAGGTTGGGGGCCAGCGCCGTCGTGGTTGCGCTGGCCTGGAGGGTGTGACCCTGCCCGTCGTCCAGGGTGGCGGTGTTGGTGATGACCGTCCCTCCGACCAGGGAATCCTCAACGGCCGCCTGGAAGGTGAAGGTCAGCCGGGTCGTAGCCGATAGGGTGCCACTCCACTGGATGCAGTCGGAATCTGGATCGTAGGTCGCTCCGCCGGTGGCGCTGTCCGTGACGTAGGTCGTGTGCTCCGGGATCGGATCGGTCAGGCTGACGTCGGGCAGGTCGGTGGCGCCGATGTTGCTCAGGGTCAGGGTGTAGGTCAGCACCTCGCCCGGAACGACCATTTCCCTGTCCACTGTCTTGGTCAGGGAGGGCAGGGTGAGCCAGGTGATGGCTCTGGCCACCGTCTGGGCCAGCGCATCGCGGGGGCCGACGCTCTCCAGACCGAATCCGAAGTAGATCACGCGGTAGGGGGGCGATTCGGCCTTGAGCCCCCGGATGCCCCCATCGGGATGGGCAATGATGGGCCAGGCGGCATCGTCGGCCGGCTCGACCTCATCGGGATAGAAGCAACTGAAGAAGGTGCAGTAGCCAGTGTTCTTGTAGGCGTAGGTGTCGTTGAGGGCGAGGGTCAATCCCGCCAGGATGTCGGCCCCGATCAACTCATCCAGAATCTCCGGTTCCCCGAGGAAGCTGGCGTGCAGATAGTTGGTGTAAAAAGACGGGGCGTAGTTTTGGTGGTAATCCCAATAGCCAATGTCCTGCCCGGCGATGAGGAGCTGCCCGCCGCTGTCCAGATAATCCATCAGGGCCTGGTCGGCGCCGACATAGCCCGGCGATTGCCAGGGGTCGGCCCAGATGACTACGTCGTAGGCTCCCAGCTCCTCGGCGGTGGGAACGTAGGCCGTGTTGGTGATAAGGCGCGTGTCGTAGAGGTAGCCGGCCTCGTCCAGAGCGCGCTGGTAGTAAAGAGTGACGTTCTCCCCCAGCCAGACATCGGCGTCCACCAGCAGGAGGGAGGGGGCCGTGAGAAGGGTGAAGTCCTGGCTGGTCACCGACCCCTCGGCGATGCTAACCACCGCCCGCTCGATCTGATGGCCCGACAGGCTGGCCTCTACGGTGTAGCTGCCCGCAGGCAGGGTCAGGCTGTAGAACCCGTCGGCGTCCGCCGTCGCCGAGGCCGGGGTGTTCGAGGCTCGGATCGTGGCCGCCAGCGGCTCTCCCGTTCTCCCCCTCGTCACTCGACCGCTCAGAGTCCCTTGGGGGGCTGGCTTCAGAGCCAGGTCGCGCATGGACATGTAGCCCGTGATCACCTCCACGCCCTGCACCGTGGCCGAGAGGTAGCCGAACGCGCTGGCCGTGAC
>CAYNWI010000113.1:0-7826 GCA_964400825.1 uncultured Anaerolineae bacterium
AACCACAAAGAGGAGTCATCTCTGACTCCTCTTTGTTAGTTTATGAGGATTGTGGCTCCTCTGTTGTCAGTGCAGGATCTTGCTCAGAAACAGCCTGGTGCGCTCGTGCTTGGGCGCAGTGAACAAGCCTTCCGGCGTGGTTGTCTCAATGACCTCGCCCTCGTCCATGAAGACGATGCGGTCGGCGGCGGCCTTCACGAACCCCATCTCGTGGGACACCACCACCATCGTCATCCCTTCGCTGGCCAGCTCCAACATCACGTCCAGCACCTCTTTGATCATCTCCGGGTCCAGAGCGCTGGTCGGCTCGTCGAACATCATGATCTTGGGCTGCATGGCCAGGGCGCGGGCGATGGCCACCCGCTGCTGTTGCCCTCCGGAAAGCTGACCAGGGTAAGCGTGGGCTTTCTCAGGAATGCCCACCTTGGTCAATTGCTCCACGGCAATGGCTTCGGCCTCTTCTCTTGAACGCTTGCGCACCACCCGCTGGGCCAGAACGACGTTCCCCAGCGCGGTCAGGTGGGGAAAGAGGTTGAACAACTGGAAGACCATGCCCACCTCAGCGCGCACCTCGTTGATGTCGGTCGCAGGATCGGTCACCGGGAAGCCATCCACGACGATCGTGCCTGAGTCCGCGGTCTCCAGCCGATTGATACACCGCAAGAGGGTGGACTTGCCAGAGCCACTGGGGCCGATGATGACCACCACCTCGGCTGGGTGGACGTCCAGGCTGACGCCACGCACCGCGTGGACGTGACCAAAATGCTTGTGAACGTCCCTGATCTGAATAATCGGCTCATTATTCAGCAATTTTCATTCTCCTTTCCAGCACCCTGCTCAACGAGGAAAGAATCATAGTCATGACCAGGTACAGCAGGGCCACGGTGTTATACCCCTCGAAGGCGCGAAAGGTCCGCGAAACGTACAGCCGGCCCATTTGCAACAGATCGGACAGAGCTATGACCGAGATCAGCGAAGTGTCTTTGAGCAGGGCCGACAGGTCGTTGACCAGGGGGGGCAGGATAACCCGAAAAGCCTGGGGCAGGACGATGTAGCGCATGGCCTGAAAGTAGGTCATGCCCAGGGAACGGGCGGCCTCCATCTGGCCTCGGTGGATGGACTGGATCCCGGCCCGGTAGACCTCGGTCAGATAGGCACCATAGCCGAACCCCAGTCCTATGATGGCCCGTTGAAGCATGGGTGGATTGAGCGCGCCGCCGGTGGCGTCACGGATCCCAGGGCCGATGACGAACCCTGCATACAGGATGATGACCAGCATCGGCAGGCCGCGAATGACCTCCACGTAGAGGGTAGCAATAGCGTACAGCACAGGATTCTTGGAAACGCGCCCCAGCCCTCCCAGCAGGCCCAACACCAGGGCCAGGGCGAAGGCCACCACGGTGGTCTGCAAAGTCAGCTTGACCCCATCCATGACGAAGCTGATGACTGTGAGATAGGTCTCAGAGGTCAGCACCGAGTAACCGACGAAGACGCCGAGGATACTGATGATGACAACCCACCAGGGGATGCGTCCCCAGGGAATAAGTGAAGCCCTGCTTCCCCTTGCCTTTTCGAGTTCAGATGTCATACTGGAACCCTCCCTCCTCACTGTTCTCAAGCCAGGTTCAGCACTGTCCTGGCCTTGTTTTCACCTATGGCTACACCCCCTCGGATTCGACAATGGGGGTAGAACCGGCAGTTACTCAATCGGCGCGCAAGCGGGGATCCAAAGCGTCGCGCAGGCCGTCGCCCAGGAGGTTGAATCCCAAAACGGTGAGCATGATGGCCACGCCGGGGGGGATGATCACCCACCAGGCACCCTTGGCCAGGAACTTGTAGCAATCGCTCAACATGGCGCCCCATTCAGGTTTGGGCGGCTGCTGTCCCAGTCCCAGGAAACCTAACCCTGCCGCCGACAGGATAGCATTCGCCATGCCCAGAGTGGTCTGCACGGTGATGGGGGAAAGGATATTGGGGAAGATGTGCCGAAATAGGATGCGGTTGTTTGTGGCACCAACACATCGAGCGGCGGTGATGTACTCCATAGCGTTGACCCCGAGTACCGTCGAGCGGGCCAGGCGTGCGTAGAAGGGGATGCTCACCACCCCTATGGCGACCATGGTGTTATTCAGTCCTGGCCCACGCACGGCGACGATGGCAATGGCCAGGAGCATGCCGGGGAAAGCCAGGAGAATGTCCATGCACCGCATGATGACATTGCCTACCTTCCCCCCGATGAAACCGGCTGCCATTCCCAACAAACCGCCGATAATCAGAGCGATGCCCACCGAGATAATCCCCACCCCCAGCGAATACCGGGCCCCATGAACCAATCTCACCACCACATCTCGCCCCAGGTTATCGGTCCCCAGAAGGTGTTCGCGTGAGGGGGGCTTGAGACGGTCCCTCAGACTGGAGTCTGTTTTGGGGTTGTAATCATGTACGATAGGCACCACAATAGCCACCAGCAGCAAGACGCCAATGATGACCATGCCCAGGCGTGCAGTGTTGAGGGAAATCAATCGCCCCCAGGCATCGCCCCACAGAGAGCGATGTTTGCGCATCGCAAAATCCACCGATAGGTCCACTTGATTAACCGTCGTCTCAGCCATATTATCACTCACTCGAATCGGATTTTAGGGTTAAGGAAAGCATAGGAAACGTCAACTGCCAGGTTGATCACCGCCACGACCAGGGTAATGACCAGGACAGCCACCTGCACGACGGGGTAGTCCCGTGCCAGGATGGCGTCGTACACCCACTTGCCCACCCCAGGCCAGGAGAAAACTGTCTCAGTCATGATGGCCCCCGCCAACAAAGTGCCGACCTGCAAACCGATGACCGTGATCACCGGCAGGAAGGCGTTTTTCAGAGCATGACGCAAGACGACGACCCTCTCCTGCAATCCTTTGGCGTAAGCCGTGCGGATATAATCCTCCTGCAAAACTTCCAGCATGGCGGAACGGGTCATGCGGGCAATGATAGCCATAGGGATGGTACCCAGGGCCACAGCAGGCATCGCCAGATGCTTGAGCGCGAGACCAAAGGCCTGAGAGTTGAAGGCAATGATACTGTCAATGATGTAAAGGCCGGTGACGGTCTTCAGTGATAAATCAACCGGAAACCGACCGTAGGTGGGAAACCAACTCAGCTTGACCCCGAAGAAGTAAATGAGCATCAGTCCCAACCAAAAGATGGGCATAGAAACGCCCACCAATGAGCCGATCATGCTCACGCTATCGAAAACAGAGTTTCGCCGCGTGGCGGAGATGATGCCGGCCGGGATGCCCACCACGATGGCAAAGATCATCGCCAGGAGCGACAGTTCCACAGTGGCCGGGATTTTCAACTTTAGCAGATCAATGATAGGCGTATGTTCGTGGACGGACTTCCCCAGGTCGCCCTGCAGCAAACGGCCGAGGAAGAGAAAGTATTGCGATTCAAAGAGACTCTTGAACCCTTCACCGACGCCGACCTCACCACGAAAGACCTGGCCTACGGCATCAGTATTCAGAAACAGTGGCTCGTTCAAACCCAATTGTTCGCGGATGCGTTCCACGTTTTCCACCGCCGCGTGCTCGCCCAACATGACGATGGCCGGGTCGCCGGGGATAAGGTGAATGAACAGGAAAACGAGAACTGTTACCCCCAACAAAGTGGGAATCAGAGAAATCAACCGACGGATGATGTATCTGATCAATAGAGACACTCCTTCCCACTCCTGCTCTCCAGGGATCGTCAGATCACTGGATTCCCACGGGGATCTGGCGATCCCCTTCGAGCAAAGAGAGGACTCAACGATGAAAAGGGGGGTGCAGGGACGACGATCCCGCACCCCCCTTCTGCCGTCATGAGGGGCTCACGATAGAACCCAAACCTGGTGCGGCTAAAGTCTCGGCCTCATCAGGCTAGTCCGCGATCACGACCCCCTCGTACTTGTCGGCGCCCACAGGCTGCACCACGAAGCCGCTGACCTTCGCAGACAGGATGCGCGGGGTGTCGTTGTGTATCACCCACAGGCGAGCGCGGTCCTCGTGCAGCAACCGCTCGACCTCCTCGTAGAGAGGGGCGCGCTTGGCCTGATCGGGCTCGGTGGCAGCCTGGTAGCACAGGTCAGCCACTTCCTGGTTGGCGTACCAACCCTCGCGCCCGTCGGGCTCTTTGACCTGCCCAGGCGCACTCAGTCCGCCGAAGAAGTAGTTGAGGAAGTTGTCCGGGTCGCCGTTGTCGCCGCCCCAGCCGAGCTGGTAGAGGCCGTACAGCCTGCCCTCACGCCGGGCGCCGAGGTAGGCCGCCCAGTCGCCTTCCAGGTACAGTTCGGTCTCGATGCCCACCTTGGCCAGATCAGCAGCCATGGCCTCGCCGATTTCCTTGGGGCTGGGGTAGTAGAAGCGGGTCACCGGCATGTAGTAGAACTTCAGCATCCCAACTTCTCCGGTATCCTCGTTGTGGACTTCCTTCAAGCCATCGGGGAAGCCGGCCTCGGCCAGCAACTGCCTGGACAGATCGGGATCGTAGGTCCAATCCTCGATATCGGGGCAGCCCCACATAGTTGGGTGCAGGAAGGTGCTCGCCACCTGGCCATAGTCGCCGTAGAAGGCGTCTTTCAGAGCCTCACGGTCAATGGCGTGGAACACTGCCTCTCGCACCTTCGGATCCTGCAGCTCTGTGATGTGGTAGTTGAAGGCCAGGTAGCCGGTGTTCAGGCCTATGGCCTCCACGTACAGGTTGGGATCCGCCGCAGCATCCTTGAGGTCCTCGACGTTGGCCTGCTCCAGGGCATGGATATCGCCGGCCTTGAGGGCCAGGTAGCGGGCTGAGTCGTCGGGGATCACCCGCCAGATGATCCGGCTAATGGTCGGCGCGCCGCCCCAGTAGTCCATGTTGGCGTCCGCGGTGATGTGGTCGTCCTCCACCCACTCCACGAACTTAAAGGGACCGGTGCCCACGCAGCCCACGGTCGGCATACCATAGTCGGCGCCGTATTCCTCGAGAGCCGCCGGGCTGGAGATGGCGAAGATGTCCATGGCCAGGTTGGCCAGCAGGGGAGCCAGCGGTGCCTTGAGAGTGATCTTGACGGTATACTCGTCCACGGCCTCAATGTTGGTGATGAGGCAGTCATCGTCGAAGCCGTTGAACATGTACTCCCAGTACTCATACACCTGGCTTTCGAAGTGCAGCGGGTGATCGGTCTTCCACTGGCGCTCGAAGTTGAGAACCACCGCGTCGGCGTTGAAGGGAGTGCCGTCATGGAACTTGACGCCCTCACGCAGGAAGATCGTCCATTCCTTGCTGTCCGGGGTGGCCTCCCAGCCGGTGGCCAGAGCCGGGATGGGCGCCGTGCCACCGTCTTCGTACTGGAACAACGGCTCCAGGATCTGGCCGGTCACGCGGAAGCTCTCGCCATCGGTGACCACGGCCGGGTCGAGCTGGACGGAGTCACCGCCACGCCCGAAGATGAAGGTCTTGCCTTCAGCCACGACGGCCTCTTCCACACCGAACCACTTGTCGTAGACCGCGTCGTAACTGCCGTCGCCCCTGACTACTGCCAGACCCTTGTTGATGGCCGCCAGCACCTCAGGGCGATCCTTGTTCACGGCGATGCCGTAATACTCGTCGGTGTAGACCCCGTCCAGCATCTTGAGCTTCATCCCAGGGTTGGCCTTGACGATCTCGATGGCCGTTGTGCTATCGGCCACAGCCGCGTCCAGGTCACCCGCGGCCAGGGCCTGGAAGGCCAGGGTGTTCTCGTCGTACCGCATCACCTCAGCGTCGGTCTCTTCCGTCAGCCAGATGTCGCCGGTGGTGCCCAACTGTACGCCGACCTTCTTGCCAGCCAGGTCCTTATCGGTCTTGATCTCGGTTTCATCGGCGCGGACAGCGATCATCTGCCCGGCGTTGAAGTAGGGAGCGCTGAAGTCAACAGTCTGAAGCCGCTCTTCGGTGATGGTGGCCGCCGACATAACGGCATCGAACTCACCGGAGGCCAGGCCGACGAAGATGCCGTCCCAGCGGGTGTTGACGAACTCGAACTCGAAGCCCGCCGCCTCAGCGATGGCCACCATCAGGTCGGGGTCGAAGCCGACGATGTCGCCCGCCTCATCCACCATCTCGAAAGGTGGGTACTCGGCGTTGATGCCCACGATTACCTTGCCAACCTCAGGAGCCGGTAGCACCACCTCGACGGTCTGGATCACCGGCTTCTCGACCACTACCTCGACGGTGACCGGAACCTCCTTCTCGATCACCTCAGGGGTAGGTGCGGCGCAGGCAGCCAAAACAAGGCCCAGCACCACCAGAATGGTCAAAAACTTGCCTCTCATCGTTAATCTCCTCCTTTTTTGATGTATGTTGTCAAGCTGTCTTTCACCAGCTTAACGCGAAGGCCTAACTTATCAAGGGTGCCTAACCCTGCGCCGCCTGACTGCGGCTTGCTGACCCTCCTGCACAGATAGTATTTTGAGGCTAAATCAACTCCTTTCATAACTGCTGCTCAGCCATCCCCAGGTGGAGCGTCGAAACACACCCTGTAGGGCACGGATGAACGCTTATAAACACCGATTTTTGGACCTTATCTGCGGAAATCCGATTTTGAATTTGGCGGGGTGGCTGAGCAGTCACTCACCTATCAAGATATACACTTCCAAAAGTTCAGAGGTTCAAAGTGATTGGACAAACGCTTCAACGGTCCACTCAAGCCATTGCGGCCAAGCACCAAAACAAGTGTACCAAGTATAATAGAGAATGACAAATTTGTCAAAAACCCGGATGTTGATTTGCGCACTTAAGCAATACATGTTATAATTACGCCTGTTTTAAGCGACGGCTGATAGTATTCGTCAAGCAGGCTTACGCCATAGATTCTGTATCTACAAGGAGAATGCTTTATGAAAAAATCGCGCCCCGCTGTAGTTACCTTAGTGGCTATCTTCCAGTTCGTTCCAGCACTTTTGCTACCGCCAGAATTGCTCCTGTCTATCAACCCTGTCCTGCTTCTGATTCCCCTGGCCTTCTTCGCATTCCTGGGCTGGGCTATGCTGACACTCAAGAGGTGGGCTATGACCCTGTGCATCTTCGTGCAGGGCTTCAACGTCATAGCCAGGTTCCTGATCCTGTTTCCACAGGCCTTCGGCGAAGAGGGCGCGAACTGGTCGTTTGTGACGACCAGCCTGGCAGCCGTCGCACTCTCCAGTGTTGCTTTGTACGTGCTAGACAGACCCAAGGTCCAGGTGGCCTTCAGAGCATGATCGTGCGCCGTGGTCGAGACTGAGGTTTGATCACCAACAACGCGGCAATGTCGTTCTCTGGGGCCACTTAATTGTATCTAAGAGAGGAGGTGGTCGCGCCTGTGTAAAGAAGGGATAGGCGCCCGAGGGCACAATCGGTTGAAGCGTGGAGAAGAAAAGCTTCAGCCAATCTCACGGATGTAAAATTAAGGAGGAGAAAGATGAAAGCAGTGAAAGTACTGAGTTTACTGGTGGCCGCGTCCCTGCTCTTCAGCGTGGTGACGAGTTGCGCCCCTAAACCCGAACCTACAGCAACTCCCAAACCAACGGAGGCTACTGCGGTGCCTATGCCTACCAAGGCGCCTGAGAAGGTAGAACCCCTCAAGATCGCCATGCTGGCAGCGATGAGCGGCGACGTGAAGACCTTCGGCGAGGGCACCAAGCGCGGCGTGGACATGGCCGTCGCGGAGTGGAACGCCAAGGGCGGCGTGCTCGGTCGCCCGATCGAAGTCATCATCGGCGATACCAAATGTGATGCCCAGGAAGCAGCCAACGTCGGCAACAAGGTCATCACCCAGGACAAGGTGCACTACATCGTCG
>CAYNWI010000114.1:0-7763 GCA_964400825.1 uncultured Anaerolineae bacterium
CGTCTGGGGCTTGACAGCACCTTGCAGTTGCTGCTGGCCAACGAGCAGGCCAGGGCCATCCTGAGCAAGCATCTCCCTGGCCTACTGGACGCGCCGCAGTTGAGCATGGCCCTGGGATTTACGCTGGAGCAGGTAGCGGGCATGGCGCCGGCTGTGTTCACCGCTGAAGTAATGCAGAGCATCGCCGAGGAATTGGCGCAGCTTTCTCCTGTGGCCGCATCTGACCTGCCAGAACCACCAAAACTCACCCTGTGGCAACGCCTGCTGGCCAAGCTGGCTTCTTGGCGTGCCCGGCGGGCTTCTCGGTGATAAGGGAGTTCACATTGTGCGTCAAGATTGATGCTACAAAAGCTCTGTGGTGTCAATAACGTTGCATAAGCAATGAGTACCATCAAGACATTTCTAAAGCCCATCGGCATTCTCTTGGTTATCTTGGGGAACTTAATACCCTGGTGGTGTGGCGGCCTTGTCGGTTGTATTCAAGGGATACGTTTCGAGTCTATAAGCATTTTCCCAGCAGATCCTGATCTTCGTGTGATCATACTCATGGGAATTGCCTTCGCTGCACTGTTGTTAGATAACATGGGTCTCTTGGGCCTTGCCAAGAACCGAAAGGTTGTATGGTGTGTTATCGGCTGTATCCTTATCGCTTTCATGTTTTTGGCTGTACTGAATCAGTGGTGTTTGGTCTGTTTTGATTGTGCCATTTTCGCGCTCAGTGGTTTAACAGTCTGGTTCGTTGTTGGGCCTAATGCTTGGTTTGCACTTCCAGGTAACTTGATAGTTGGCACTACCGTTATGCTTGGCTTAGCATCAGTTTTGCGGATAGCGAATTTGCTATTGAAACCAATGATAGGCATAGACTGGGAAAGGACGACAAGATTACAACTTGGCCTGCCGATAATATTTGCCGGTTCATTCCTGATTCTGATTTCACAAAGGTGGAAGGAACCATCACTGAACAAGTTTGTCTAGTAACGACTGAAAACAAACTCTGTCTTTACTGATTGTCGTGGTCGAGTGTGGCGAGTGTTGCCTAGCAAGTCGCCGTCGTGTCCTGAAAGCTGTCTTCTGCTACCGGTGGGAATCCGGTCGTGGCAACTGCCAAGAGGCCACATAGCAGGTATCTAGGGCATCATAAGCTTCGTGTAAGAATTGCTAGGTTGCCCTTGCATTCGGCGAATGGTCATGGAGAAAGTGAGAGAAAGTCTCAATGGATGAATTCGATTTGCCTTGGCCACAAAAGGGAGACAAGCTTTTCGCAGCAGGGCAAGACTGGTGGCATAATGCCTGCTTGAATTACCTGGGTGACGATTGGGAACTATACGTGAATGGTTATAAACAGGCTGCTGATGTTTTAGTTGAGCACGTGATACAGATTCGTAGCGACCAAGATACGCTGGTGTTCCCAATAGTCTTCCTCTATCGCCAGTACCTTGAGTTGAGACTCAAACAACTCATTAGAGACGGGTGTCAACTGTTTGACCAACCCGCCAGTTTTCCCAAGAGGCACGAACTGGGCAGATTGTGGGCTGAATGTAGGCCAATCCTAAGCAAGCTGGAATCGCCGGTTCCCGCAAGTGACCTAGAAGCGGTTGATGAAGCCATCGCTCAATTCTGTGCGGTTGATCCTATTTCACAGGCCTTCAGATATCCCACTGACAAGGAGGGGCAACCTTCACTGCCTGCGAACCTACGCTACATCAACTTGCGGAACTTGGCCGAGGTAATGGAAAAGATAAGTAGTTTCTTCGACGCTGCGGCAATGATGATTTCTGTTTACTTGGAGCAGAAGAGAGAGATTGAGCGTGAATACCTCGATATCTTTGGTTTTCCATAGAAATGGGACGGTCTCACAAGCTGTTGGTATGCTGCTAAGCTGTCGTCCACTACCATTGGAGGTCCGGTCCTGGCAACTGTCAGGAGGCCACATAGCAGGCATCCAGTGCATCGAGAGTTTCGTATAAGTATTGTTAGCCCACCGCTCCAAAGGCTGTGATCATGGTCAAAGGAGGTGGATATGCCTCTCAAGCCGCCGAAATACGTTGACACGGTGCGCCGCCTTATTTACTGGCACTACGCTCAGCTCATCGCCAGGGCTGCTGGTTTTGAGGGCAACTACGGCTTTGTGGTTTCTCGCTACAAGAAGCTCGAATCGGGTGAGATGAGCTGGTCCTCATCCATTCGGGACTACGAGAAGGAGCTGGAGAAGGGGAGGATTTGCGTTTACTGTGGAGCCATCGGTAGTCTGAGCACCGACCACATCGTCCCAGCCTCAAGAGCAGGTGTTGACCCCAGGGTCGCCGCTCTCCTTGACTCGTCCGATAACTGTGTCTGTGCGTGCAAGAAATGCAACTCGAGCAAAGGGGATAGGGACATCTTTGAGTGGTACGGGTCTGAGCGCCTGGAAGATATTCCCAAGCTCGCCCTTTCGAAGTTTCTCAAGCTGGCCTATCGAATCCATGAAATGCAGGGCACCCTGGATCTAAAGGATCCTAACATGGATGGGGTCCTTGACATTTACGATCTGGGAGTGGTCATTACCCATCTCATTTCCAAGATTTCAGAAAAGGCTCAAAAGGGAGAAAATCCTCCGCCTCTGCCAAGGAAGAGCGCGGCGGGCTAAACACTTGCTGGTGTGCAATCAGGGAGGTCTATCCTATGCCGAACATCACTGAAGACAAAGAATTACTGGCTTGTACTCCTGTGCCTGTGAATCCCGATCTCTTCAATCCACACTGTACTCTTCCCTATGATCTGACATTAGAGCACATCCGTCAGGCTATGGAAGATTTCATAGATTTCTTGGGTTTCATCAACCAGCAACTTCACACGAAGGGAATCCCTCGCCTGGAAAGTTTCTTGATGCCGGCCAATTTTAGCAGCATGGTTGGCGAGTTCATGAACATCAGCATCCCAAGGTATTGCTTTAGCTTGGTGAAGAACCAGTATCACAATGGGCATCCCGATTTGCTTCCAAGTGGGATGTTTCCCGGCAATGCAGTACAATATGCACAAGAGGGTATCGAGGTTAAAGGGTCACGTCATGCCAGCGGGTGGCAGGGGCACAACCCGGAATCTGTCTGGCTTATGGTGTTCCATTTTGACAGCAATACGTCCCGTGACAAAGGAAAGGGCATTGGTCCGAAGCCATTTCGTTTTAAGGGAGTGTATGCTGCCAAGCTTGAAAAAGAGGATTGGACCTTTTCGGGGCGTTCGGCTACCAGCCGACGGACAATCACGGCCAGTGTGAACAGAAGCGGCACAGGGAAAATGAGGGCCAATTGGGTGTATGGGGACTCAGGTGAATAACAGACTCAATTGTGCTTCTTTGGTGTTTAGGCTGCCCAACGCAGGAATAGCTTGCTGGCTCATGGCGTAGTATTCTTCATAGCGTTCCACGCCGATACAAGAATAACCTACAGCCTCGGCCGCAGCAACTGTGGAGCCAGAGCCCATGAATGGATCTACTACAATGCCTTCGCCGAGTGGTAAAGAGGCGTAAACAATCTGTCGCAGAAACGACTGTGGCTTTAGGCTTGGATGATTGGCTATTTTGCGTTCCCTTTGTGGAGTGCGTTCACTGTCGATGACATCTTCAAAGGGGTTGCCGTCTGGTTTTCGACGTAAGCCTCCCGTTTGGAACTCTTTCAAGCAATCACTGACAGTCATGCCGTTCGGAATGGGTTTGCGAAAGATTCCCCACGGCTCGTGACAGCCTCGTGGCATGGTACAAACGTCAGGGAACGCTTTCTCTGCATTCTTGGGCCTATCACCACCCCGAAATGTTTTTACTAACCTGATAACCTGGCCGCGAAATTCAAAACCTGCATCTGCAATAGCTGTAAAGACTATCTGCGAAAGGAAGACGTTTGAAGCAAGAAAGACGTGACCTCCAGGGCGCAATATCTGCAGAACAAGCCCAGCCCACTTGGAAAAATATCGTTGTAACCGATCCCTTTCCTTGTGATTCAGTGCGGTGAAGCGTGGTAGAGGAGAGCGGTTGTGCCCATCAAAAGAAGGGGGAATGCGCCAAATACCACCGTTCCCATTTGCTCGTTTTTCTAACTGATCGGGATCATACTCTTTCACGCCATATGGGGGATCCGTCACGATTGCATGGATACTCTCCTTTGGTATTCTGGTCATCCATTCAAAACAATCGGCAAGGATCACCACAGACTTCGTGAATGGGTGGAACTTGTAATCTAAGGCATAAAGCCGCTGGAGTTGATCAATCGTCATGGTTGTCACCTATTGCTTGACTGTCTCCCCAAGGTTGTAAACTGGGCTGAGTTCTCGAATTACATTCCTTATTTCTTTTCTCTCGATTTCGTTAGCTGTCAACAACCTCTCAAGGTCTGACAAACTGAGCAATATGGCCTGCGGTGTGTTTCGGCGCTTGATCACATACCTGGTGCCATTCTGGATCGCATCGTCAAGAATACGACCAAAATTGTTTTGAGCTTCGGTTGAAGGAATCGTTTTTGTAGTCACGCTCACCTCCAAGTTGGTTATATTAGCTAATGTAGCCATATTATACCACAGAACAAATGTTTTGTCAAGAGGCAATTCCCAAGTGACTGCGCCGCCCAATAAGTCGCTGGCGTGCCTGCAAGCTGTCAATGGCTAACCGGTGTGAGTCCGGTCGTGGCAACTGCCAAGAGGCCACGTAGCCTTCGGCCCGAGCTCAGGCCGAGGGCAGGCATCCAGTGCATCTTGTCTGCCGCGTTATATAGTCGAGTGAAGCAATGGCCCAGTTCATTCTGAAGCGAGTTGTTCAAAATATCCTATCCCTGACTGCGCTGGCGGTTCTCTTTGTTGTGGTTGCTGGCACTCCGCTTGTTGGGGGCTTCTGGCTTTATGCAATAACAGTCATTGTGTATCAGGTCATCAGCTTATTGTTCATCGTGCCCAAGCATCCCGCCTATATGGAATTAGCTGTGCGACGCCAGCTTAAACATGAAAATGCCAAGTCGTGGGATAAAGTGCTGGTATGGTTGCTCTCGATCTGTTCCATGCTGATGTATGTTGTGGCGGCGCTAGACTTAGGGCGATTGCAGTGGGGGCTACTGGCATGGCAGTTTGCACTTCTTGGGATCGCACTTTATGCTCTTGGGAGCGGCTTCAATCAATGGGCCATGCTGCACAACCCTAACTTTGAGCGATTGGTGCGGATACAGGGTGAGACCGAGCATCGTGTGGCTACGACAGGGCCTTATCAATATCTGCGTCACCCAGGCTATCTGGGTAGTGTACTGTTTTATGTGGGCTTTCCTTTGATAGTAGGTTCAGGCTTATCATTCTTGCCGGCTATTGTCTGCATCGGGATATTGATGGGTCGCACCTATTTGGAAGACAGGACGTTGATCAAGGAATTAGACGGATATCGAGACTATACCGAGAACGTGCGATATCGTTTGTTGCCTTATCTTTGGTAAAGTTTGTAAGCGGGCTAACAAGTGGTTGGTATGCCCTGCAAAGCTGTCGTCTGCTGACCGGTGGAAGTCTGGTCGTGGCAACCGCCAGGAGGCAGGCAGCTTCAATGGCTTAGGTCGGAATGTGGAGGCGAGTATTCCTGGGGTAAGGGAAAGAGGGATGGACGAGATCAGACGTCTGGGCAGCGAACCGGATGATGCGGAAACCAAGTCTGCCAGGTCGAAGGGCAAAGGGTGGTGGCGGTGACGGTGCCCGAATGTCCACCAGACAGAAGCCCTGTTACTGGGGGCGCAGCCGTTTGGAAGAAGGGGTCTATGATTGACAAAGCCGAACGGACGGCATTGGGACTCATCAGGCGCCGTGTCTACTTTGACGGCCTGACCCGGCGGGAAGTGCCGGAGTATCCGGAGTTCGCCATTCGGGAGGCGATCCGCAACGCGGTGGCCCAGCGGGGCTACACCGCGCGTGGCAGTCACGTTGACGTGCGCCTCTTCGCTGACCGGCTGGAGGTTCGCAACCCCGGCGGTCTCTTCGGCGACCTGACTGTGGAGACGCTGGATGAAGTGCCCCCTTCAACCCGCAACCCAGTGGACAGCAAACGGATCAATCCGGTGGCATGGTCATCCCGCTGCAAGTACATAGGCGTCAGCGACAACGGCTTGCCCTTCAGTCGTCCAAAGCCACGCTCGGTGATGTATTCGCTGCGGTAGGCCAGCACCGCCGATGGTCGGCACTTGTCCAGATTTGAGCGAACTGGAGGCTGAAGCGATAGGCCTTGGACAGCGAAACAAAGCTACCTGTGCGATGATGCAGGTGGCTTTGTTGTTTTTTTACCAGGCTCAGGGTATAATAGTTGTAGCGAGGGAACAGGACACTGCTTTCACAAGGAGGGAGAAAATGCAAACCAGAAGAATAGCAACGATGGTGGCTGTGGCCGCGTTGGCCTTGCTCCTGGCCGCCAGCTCTACTGTAGCTGCCCCGCAGGGCCGGCTAACCACCGATAACCCCAATCCGCCCACCTCACCCGTCAAACTCGTCTTTATCCACCACTCCGTCGGCGACGACTGGCTGAGCACCGGCATCGGCGATCTGGGTAACCAGTTGGGCGCCAGCAACTATTACGTCAGCGATACCTATTACTATTGGGGCCCAGACGAGATCGGTTCGTACACCGACATCGGCCAGTGGTGGGACTGGTTCTGTGGCCCCAACAGCACTACCTACACTCAGGCCGTCTACGACACCACGAACCGCAACGCCGACTACACTCGCCCGATGGCAGACCCCGGCGGTGAGAACCAGATCATCATGTTCAAGTCTTGCTACCCCAACTCCCACCTGGGGGGAAACCCAGACGACCCACCGCCGACCGGGCCCAATCCTCTGCGTGGGGAAGATTGGACCTCTGAGCATCATACCGTTGGCAACGCCAAAGGGATCTACAACGACATCCTGGAATACTTTGGCACCCACCAGGACAAGCTCTTCGTGGTCATCACCGCGCCCCCTCTGGTGGAGAACGACACTGACTGGACCCACGCAGCCAACGCCCGTGCTTTCAACACCTGGCTGGTCGAAGACTGGCTTTATGACTACCCTTACCACAACGTGGCTGTCTTTGACTTCTACAACGTCCTCACCTCCAATGGGGGGAACTGGTACACCAACGACCTGGGCTGGGAGACCGGCAACCACCACCGCTACCGTAACAGCACCATTGAGTACACCACCGACCAGGGAGGCAACACCGCCGCCTACCCCGACGGCGGCAGCGACAGTCATCCGTCGGCAGCCGGCGGCCAGAAGGCCACCGGCGAGTTCGTCCCCCTGCTCAACGTCTTCTACCACCGCTGGAAGGAGGGCGAGGGGACGCCTACCCCTACCACTACCGGCATACCATCCACAGCCACCCCAACAGCGACACCGACAGCCACGCCCACCGGCACGGTCTCACCCGCGCCAACCACGTGGGTCTACCTGCCGCTGATCCTGAAGGGCTACGTCCCAGCCGTCAGACCTACCCCCACGCCTTCTCCCACTCCCACTGTCAGCGGCTGTCCAGCCTATCCGCCTGGCTTCACTTTTATCACCGACTTGCAGGTCTATCCTGTGCCCAGCCTGGCCGAGCCCGCCCCGCGCCAGTGGTTCACCGACCCCCCCTTTGGCACCTGCCTGGTGCGCGTCACCGATCGGGCGAACGACCTCTCCCCAGGCGATGATTCAACCGGTCTGGTGAACGAATACGCCCGCGTACAATCCTTCAACGCCGACGGCAGCCGATTGCTGGCCCACGGCACCGATGGCACGTGGTATCTGTACGACGC
>CAYNWI010000115.1:0-2737 GCA_964400825.1 uncultured Anaerolineae bacterium
CATCCGCTCCACGAAGATGAACTCCAGGTCCCGCTTGACCTTGTTGGGGATTTCGATCGTATCCTTCTGATTTCTCTTCGGCAGGATGACGGTCTTCAGGCCAGCCCGGTGGGCGGACAGCACCTTCTCCTTGAAGCCGCCAATGGGCAGCACCCGCCCCCGTAGAGTGATCTCGCCCGTCATGCCCACGTCGTGACGGACGGGACGACTGGCCAGGGCCGAGACGAGGGCCGTGCACATGGTTATCCCCGCCGAGGGGCCGTCCTTGGGGATGGCCCCCTCCGGCACATGGATGTGGATGTCCAGCTTGTCGAAGTTTCGCCCCTTGATGCCCAACTCCCTGGCATGAGAACGAGCATAGGATAGGGCCGCCTGGGCCGATTCCTGCATGATCTCGCCCAACTGGCCAGTAAGCATGAGACTGCCCTTGCCCTCCATCAAGGTCACTTCCACGGGCATGATGTCTCCGCCAGCCTCCGTCCAGGCAATGCCCACGGCTACCCCGATTTCGTCCTCCTTCTCGGCCAGGCCGTAGGTGAACTGCGGCGGGCCCAGGTACTTGGCCAACGACTGGGCGGTGATGCGATGAGGGACCTGCTTGCCCTCGGCCACTCGTCGGGCTACCTTGCGACAGACGTTGGCGATCTCTCGCTCCAGGTTGCGCACCCCGGCCTCGTAGGTGTACTCGCGGATGATCTGGCGCAAAGCTTCGTCGGAGAAGTGGAGTTTCGCATTATTGTCCAGGCCATTTTCCGTCAACTGCCGGGGGACGAGAAACCGCCTGGCGATCTCCAGCTTCTCCTCCTCGATGTAGCCAGGGAACTCGATGACCTCCATGCGGTCACGCAGGGCTGGCGGGACGGGATCGAGGATGTTGGCCGTAGTGATGAACATCACCTTCGACAGGTCATAGGACACGTCCAGGTAGTGATCGGAGAAGGCGTGGTTCTGCTCAGGGTCCAATACCTCCAGCAGTGCGGCCGAGGGGTCACCTCGGAAGTCAAGGCCCACTTTGTCTATCTCGTCCAGCATGAACAGGGGGTTGGTGGTCTCGGCGCGACGCATGGTCTGGATGATGCGGCCGGGCAGCGATCCCACGTAAGTCCGCCGATGACCCCGTATCTCGGCCTCATCGCGGACACCACCCAGGCTCACCCGCACGAACTTCCTCCCCAGTGCCTGGGCGATGGCTTTGCCCAGGGAGGTTTTTCCCGTCCCCGGCGGCCCCACGAAGCACATGATAGGGCTGCGCATCTTATCGGCGGCCAGCTTGCGGACGGCCATGTATTCCAGGATGCGCTCCTTAGCTTTGCCCAGACCGTAGTGGCTGTCATCCAACGCCGTGGCCGCGACCGCAATATCCATGTTGTCCTCGGTGGCCTCGCTCCACGGCAACTCGATCAGCCAGTCGAGGTAGGTGCGAATGACGCTCACCTCAGGGGAGGCGATAGGCATGGAGGAGAGCCGCTCAATCTCCTTCTCCGCCTTCTCGCGCACCTCCTCTGGCATCTCAATGGCAGCGATCTTTTCCTTCAGCTCGTTGACCTCCTGGAACTGGCCATCAATCTCACCCAGCTCAGTCTGGATGGCCTTCATCTGTTGCCGCAGGAAATACTCGCGCTGGGATTTATCAACCTCCTCCTGCACCTGAGCGTGGATCCGATCCTCTAGCTCCAGGACATCTAGCTCCTGAGCCAGGATGATGCTCAATCTTTGCAAGCGGATAGCCGGCTGAATGGTCTCCAGCACCTCCTGGCGTTTTGCAATATCTATGTTGAGAGCGGAGGCCACCAGGTCCGCCAGCCAACCCGGCTCGTCAATGTTCATGGCAATCACAAAAGCGTCCTCAGGGAGATTGCGGTCCAGTTGCACACACTTTTCAAACAGAGCCAGCACGGCACGCATCAGCGCTTGAGTGGAGAGATCATCCTCGCTGGGTTCTACTATGTTCCTGACTTTTACTTTGATGTAAGGGTCAACGTGCACAAAATCGAGGATCTCGACCCTGCGTGTACCCTTTCCCCAAATGTTGGTCGTGCCATCGGGCAGGTGCCACATGCGGGCAATCGTCATCTCGGTGCCGATGGTGTAGATTCCATCGGAGCCTGGCTCCTCCATTTCGGCATCCTTCTGGGCGGCGACGATGATAATGCCCTCGGTGGCCATTGCCGCCTCCACAGCCTTCAGCGAGCGATCGCGGCCCACGAAGAGAGGGGTGACCATGTGAGGAAAGATGACCGTATCGCGCAGGGGAAGCAGAGGATACTCAGCAATCTCGCTATCTCGTCCGAAAATCCCGTCTCCCAAATCCTGAGGGATCCCATTGGCTCGTCGGCCACTTACGGCCAGGAAGCCTCCCTCTTCAAGAAGTTTATCCATATCGGTATCCGACATCTAGTTACGCCTCCACATTTTGGTCTGGTGGTCCCTGGTCATTGATGGTTCTTGGTGAGTAGTGGTAAGAGAACAGGCTGAGGAGCCCCGCCGAGAAAGCTGTCCGACCATTCCTTGGTCAGCTCCAGGTAAGTAAAACCATAGTTATCGCTAGGCTCGATGTGGGTATGCTCCCACCACTCGTTGAAGCTGGTGATGACGATCCAATCGGCCTGGGACTGAATGGCCGCCTGGAAAGTAAAGCTGTAAGTACCACCGTCGGCTCGATCGAGGTGCCAGGAGCCAGGGCGACCCAGGCGGTCATCATCGTAGCCGGGCATGACCGCCGGCGCCCAGATCTTCC
>CAYNWI010000115.1:2837-7695 GCA_964400825.1 uncultured Anaerolineae bacterium
CGACCCAGGCGGTCATCATCGTAGCCGGGCATGACCGCCGGCGCCCAGATCTTCCTCTCGGCGTTCGGGTCTTGCAGGAATTGATAGCTCCTCACCTGGCCCGAAACCGCAGAGTACACTTCGAGCAGATCCGGGTCATAGAAGCCATAGGCGTGCAGGCCATCGAACACCTCCAGATAGCCAGGATCAAAGGTCTGGCCGATCCACACCGCATCATAGCCATCGGCCCGGATGTGGTCGAGTATGGCCTGCCAGGCCTGGAGAGGGGTTTGGCCGGGGTTCCTGGCCACGTTTTCCACGGCGTAGAGAAAAATCACCGGCTTGCCCCGATAGCGCAGGAAGTTGGGGTGATCGCTGTAGGACTCCAGGACATACTCCAACTGATTGATGACATCTTGAGTGCTCCTGAAACGTTCGCCGAGGGTCTCGAAGTAGACAGTGGCCTTGAAATCGGTGCCTTGTGCCGCCGTGAGGAGCTTGGCGAAATTGGCATCTCGGTAGTTGCCCGAACCCCACCAGGAGGAGATAAAACCGTGGATGCCATGTTGCTGCGCCCAGTTGACGTGCCTGGTGATGGCCTCCATGTCATCGGAGCTGTGGGGAATGAGAGGGTGATCCTCAAGAACAGGGCTCGACCAGGAATCGAGATCATACCAGGGGTAATAGAAAGCCAAAACCAGCCTGGGCAAGACATAAGGCTGGGGCAGAGGGCCACCAGTTGTGAAATGGGAGTCAGCTATAGAGAAGGAAAAGGGATTAGAGGGATTACCTGGTTCGTCAAGGAGATTGGACCAGGAGGAGATGGGGGCAGCGGACGATGAGTTGTAGTTATAGAACTCCGTCGTGGTAACGCCTAAATCGCCTTTCTGATTCTCGAAGAAGATATGAGTGTCATCATCCAGCCCCGTCATCACCAAATCGTACTGAACTTTGACCATTTTAGACAGAGCACTGGCCAGAGGTTGTTCCAGGTAAAGCTCGTCCTTATCCCATCCGGCTTGGGTCGTCGCGGCGTTGCCCTGCAGAATGGTGGTCGCGACATTTAGGATTCGCTCCCCACTGCGGACGTAGAGCCGTGTCCAATCGGACGACGTGCTGAGCACGATTCTGGCCCTATACAGCGGCGCATTGTCGCTCGCCTCCCCTCTTTCCCCCCCCAATTGGAGGGGAGGAAGGGAGAGAGTGGGCGCCCCCTCCACTCTCAGGGCTTGAGAGAAGACCACCACCCCCAGGCTTATCAGCAAGCCTGCCAAGACAATCCGGCCTCCGAATAGTTCCGAAATCGCTCTGAGGGGATTGCCAAATCCCCGCTTTGGGCCCGGATCTGGCAGCCTGTCCTGAGCCTGCCGAAGGAATCCAGGCTGAACAGAATTAGATCTACTAAACATAGCTTTCATCAGCTTATCCTCTCCATGTTGCTCTCTACTCTCCAACCTCCAGCCTCCAACTTCCAACAATCGCGCTCCGGCATTTCCGATCCCTGCATCCCTGCCCAGGCCTCCCGCGCTTCGGCCACTACGAACACGGAGCCGGTGGCGCAGATCAGATCATGGGAGTCAGCCGTTTTCAAGGCCAGACTCAGGGCTTCAGCTAAGCCGTCGCTGGCTGTGCTTTCCCATCCCAGAGCCAGGGCCTGCTCCCGAAGTGCGCTAGCGTCCGCAGCGCGAGCGTGCCTGGCCTGGGTGACGATGATCTGCTGAGCCAGAGGGAAGAGCTCTCGCATCATTCCCTCGATGTCCTTGTCAGCGGAGGCCCCGAAGATCAGGATCAGGTGGCGATAAGCAAACAGCTCTTCCAGGGCGGCTTTCAGCTTCCTCGACGAGTCAGCGTTGTGGGCACAATCAACGACCACAAACGGCCTCCGCCCCAGAATCTCCAGCCTCCCCGGCCAGTGAACCCGCCGCAGCCCCTCTCTGATGCTGGTCTCAGGAACGTTGATGCCCCGCTGCCGTAGCTTCTCCATAGCAGCCACGACCACCGTGGCGTTATTCAGTTGATGCCTGCCCAGCAAAGGTATCCAAAATCTCCGGCCTGCAACCTGAGGCCCGGAACCCGAAACCTGAAACCATTGACCTTCCAGGTTTGCCTCACCCGCCTCCCACGTCCAGTCCCGGCCGATCACCGTTAGCTCGGCTGCCTTTCCCCTGCACACTTCTTCGATGACAGCCATAGCCTCCGGCACCTGGGGAGCACTGACCACCCAGGCTTCGTCTTTGATAATGCCCGCCTTCTCCCGCGCGATCAGGGGCAGGGTCTCGCCCAGGATATGAGTGTGATCGTAGCTGAGGGAGGTTATAATAGCTACCAGGGGAGTGACCACGTTGGTAGCGTCCAGTCGGCCGCCCATGCCCACTTCCAGAACAGCGAACTCTACCCCCTGCTCGGCGAAATAGAGAAAGCCCAGGGCGGTGATGATTTCGAAGGTGGTGATACCCTCGATGCGGCTCGCCAGGGGCTGCAACCGCTCAGTCAGAGAAATCACCGCTTCCTCTGGAATCAACCGCCCGCCAACCTGAATCCTTTCCCGTAAGGTATGCAAGTGCGGCGAAGTGTAGAGACCCGTTCGGTAGCCGGCGGCCCGCAGAATAGATTCGCTCATCGCCGCCACCGACCCCTTGCCCTTGGTGCCGGCAATGTGGATGGATTTAAAGCGCAGGTGGGGGTTATCGAGCCAGGCCAACAGCTTTTCCACGCGAGCCAGGTCGAAGTGCTCAGGCCCGTACAGGTAGGAGCTTTTCTTCTCGTAATCAGTGAAACTGTAGATGTAATCGAGAGCGTCTTTGTAGGTTAACATACCCCTTGATTTCGGACCTGTGATTCGGCTTATTTTATACTAACTACAGGAAAAAGTAAAATCCGGCTGCTCTTGACTATTCGCCCACAATCTGGTAAACTTCAGGCTGACAAAATTGAGGAGGTATCGCTAATTTGAAAAACTTCTCCCTAGCGCTAATGATCGCGTTGAGCCTGGTGGGACTAAATATGATCGGTTGCTCAGCCCGCCCCCTGCTCTATGATGCAGAGTTTTACCCTGAGGTGATCTCACCGAACGCCGACGGGCACGACGATGCCGCCAACATCCTTTACAAACTCTCCCGCAACGCCAGTGTGTCCATCTACTTCATTGACCAAGCCGGAGAGCGGCGCTACCATCGAAACGGAGAGCGCCGCTCAGCTCAGGACGAGTCCTACTGGACCCTCTTCAGCGGGGTGGTGGATGTAGACGAAGGCGGCCCCGTCAAGAGGCGCATGATGCCCGACGGGCAATACACCTGGGTCATCGAGGCCACCGACGACAGCGGCTACACCGAGAAGGCAGAGGGGAGCTTGACCATCGTTGACGCTGACACCACCCTCCCCGAGCTGCAGGGCTTCTCCGTCTCCCCCCAGGTTTTCAGTCCCAACCGCGACGGCGTTGACGACCACGTGACCATCAACTACTTCCTCCCCAAGCCGGCCACCGTGCGGGTCTACCTGCTCAACGAGGTGGGCAAGAAGTTTTTCATCCCTGAGACGGTATCGCAGAGGATCAAACCGGGAGAGGTGGGCCTGCACCAGTACGACTACGAGGGGGGCGTTGATCTGGGAGCCGTCCCTCCACCCGACGGCACCTACACCGTGACGGCCATCGCCGAGGACCTGGTGGGCCAGCGGGTGGAGGAGCAGAGCACCCTGACCATCCAGCACGGCGGGGTGCCTCGGGCCGACATCATCAAGGCCGAAGTGGAGTATTCCACCGACGAGGGCCTGCGAGGAGATTTCACCTCCCTCACCATTCCCCTGAGCGGGACGCTGTATTTCACCGCCACCGTGGAGAACTACGGCGACACCCCCGTTCGCACCACCGGTCCGCAGCCAGGAACCACCTACACCAGCCGTCAGAACTTCAGCACCCTGGAGTGGTATCAATCGGACGGATCCTGGCGCTTCGGCCTGGACTTCGAAGAAAACCCCGGCCAGACCTACCCTTTCCGCTGGTCCCTGGGCCAGCACGACGAACTGGAGCCAGTGGTCAAGGGGGACGACGTATTCTACTACCTCATGCCTGGCCAGAGGGTAACCATCACCGGTGCCATCCAGATACTGGACAAGCCCCCACGCAACCCCTTCTACCTCTGGGCGGGGCTGATCCACGAGGGAGTGGAGGTCGTCCAGAACCGCGTTGCCCCCATCCTCATCACCGTTGACGTGGCCAGCCGGGGGGCTTGGAACCAGTAGACAGTGGTAGGCCACATCCACACCATGAATGAGCCAGCTTGCAACCCCATCTACTTCTTCGCCGGCCTCATCCACGAGGACGTGAGGATTGATGCCTTCAACGACCACGTGGATCCTCAGGAGATCTCGATTGGGTTTTAGGGCTGCTTTCGAGACCTCATCGTGGTGGCTGCTCTGGACTGCGGCAGCGCCAGGGTGGGGGAGAAGGTGGTGTAGGAGACCTGATTTGCCGAAAATGGGGGTAGAAAAGGGCGTTTGACATATGAGCTTTTTGCCAGTATAATACGCCTGGCACGATAGAAATGATCCATCCATTCACTCCAAAATAGAGAAACGGGATGAGCATCCATGAAGATACTTTCGAGGTTCCTTGGGTGTACTGCGAAAATCGGCAGAGCCAATATGGTTGGCTCCTGCGAGCTTGGGTATAGGGCACGAGCGGCAGCCTGTGAGGGGCTGGGCTTGTGCCTTTTGACTTTTTAAGGAAGATAAAGTTCATGGAAAGACCATCGCGGGGTACCATAAGAGCTCTCGCTAATCTGCTGCAAGCAAAGAGAAGTAGGCCTGAAGAGCCATCTTGTGTACTGGTATTGGGAGCAGGAGCCTCTATCAGGTCGGGCTGCCCATCGTTAATGGAAGT
>CAYNWI010000116.1:0-7602 GCA_964400825.1 uncultured Anaerolineae bacterium
GCAAGAACAACTTTGCGATGTTGCTCCGGCGAAAGATGTATCGTGAATCGTCCCAAAAAAGGCTCGTCTGGCTCTTCCCCTCGCTCGGCACAAAAGGCCAAATAATCTTCCGCGGAATCTTCAAACGCTTTGCGTAGTTCATCTACCGTTTTCCCCTGAAACGTGACCACATCTCGGATGTTGATCACTTCTCCGTGAAAGATATTGGCCTCATCATCAAATTCAACGCGAGATAGATAGCCTTTGTACTCCATCATAGTTTCATTCCTGCTTCTAGATGTTTTGATCTCATTTTCTGCTTCAGTAAGTTGTGCCAGGCACCCCTGGAGGGATTCGAACCCCCGACCCACTGCTTAGAAGGCAGTTGCTCTAATCCACTGAGCTACAGGGGCACATTAAACTTCAAAGTTCAAAGCTCAAACTTCAAATTGTTACTGCAAGCTGACGGGCTTGCCAAACTCCCTGTTTTGCAACAGCCTCTCCAACTCTCCCTCGGCCACGAAAGATTCAAAGGCTCCCAGGGACGGGAAAACTTGCGTTGAGAGGAACCTGATCACCCAGTTCTCAGTCAGAGGCGAAATGGCGAGGATCGGCTTGCCAGCCTGGTAGGCCTGCCACATCTCGACCGCCGTGCCCATGCTGGCCTCAGGAAGGTAGGCGATGAGCACGTCGGCCTGGGCAGCCTCCTCGGCCATTTCCAGCAGGGTGCGCCTGGCCTTCTCAGGCCCGTAATTCAGGCCGCCGTCCGGGTGCAGCTCCAGGGGATCAACAATCTCGGCCCCGGCGAAGCGAGCCTTGATGGCCGCCCCGATGGCCACCCGATAGCTCTGGTCGTGAATGCCTATATCGCTACGCGAACCCTGCATGATGCCAGCAATGAAGAACCTCAACCCCTAGCTCCCGATCTCCAGAAATTCAACTGTGCCTGCCTCGGCGTCCATGAAAAGTATCTTGTGTCGCAGGAGCTGACCCCGACCCAGGAGGATCTTCAACACTTCCTGCACCTGCCAGGCAGCCACCATCATGGACGTGGCAGCGGGACAACCCAGTTGCACCTCAAGGCCCTGCTGAGGTACGCTGCCCCCACCGAAGAGAGCTCGCAATCCCCCATCCCCAGGAAAGATGGTCATCACCTGACCCGAGTAGCCGGCGATGGCTCCATGCACCATGGGGATGCCCATCTTCTGAGCCACTTCCTGCAACATGAGGCGGCTGGGCAAACGATCGAGAGCGTCAACGACCACCTCAGCCCCCTCCAATAACCGGGACAAGTTCTCCCTGGTGGCCTCCTCGGAATGGACGACGACCTCCACCGCCGCGTTGATCTGGGCGACGTGAGTTCGAGCCGCTTCGGCCTTCAAAAGGCCCAGGTCGTCCTCGGCGCACAAGACCTGTCGGTTGAGGTTGTGGTCTACAAACACGTCGCCGTCCACGACGACGAGATGGCCCACTCCCATGCGGGCCAGCCCCTCGACCACGTTTCCCCCCAAACCGCCCAGGCCCACCACCGCCACTGTGGAGCGCAACAGCCTGATCTGCCCCTCCCACCCCACCGTACCCAGGCTGCGCAGATAGCGGCGAGGCAGGACGCGGGCCTCCAGAGCCGTTAGCTCTACTTCCCTGAGCGAAACGCCGAAGTCCCCGGCCAGGGCCTGAACCCGCTCCAGGGCGATGGCCTCAATGCCTTCCGTGGCTTTGGCCGATTCCCGAATTCGCGCCTGCAACGAGCGATCCACGCCCAACCTCACTTCAGCACGGGCCTGATGCCCTTGTAAATCTTCCGTCCGCCCAGGGTACGCAGGATAGCCTCCGGGGTGTGCCTGCCCAGGATCTCGTGGAGCTCCGTCGCGGATAGCGGCGTGTTGCCATTGGCTAGAAAGACACGAAAGACAGCGTCCGTCAAGGGAGTGTTCTCGGTGATAAAATCTGGCCTTTGGCTGCAATGAGTGCGCAAAGATTGCCAAAGGGCATCTACCCGTGTTACCTCGGCCGTGTCGGGGTCAATCCAATCAACCTCTTCGCTTCCACGGTGGTTGGCGTATACCACCTTGCACTCAGGGCACAGATGGCTCTGCAGGTAGACGCGCAGGTCGCGCCCTTTCCTCTCCCACCAATCGAAATCAATGTGAAACTTGGTTTCTAGATCTGGTTTTATCCACCTAACCATAGCTTAGGCCTGTATAGTCATCAAATTAAAGAGCTTCCTGATCGTATACCCAATAGCCATCGCCCACCGCCAGGAAGCAAGCCGTGCTGGCTAACTCAGCGAGGATCGGCCCCGGCGGGCAGCGCTTCTCCACGTTGATAGCGCTGTAGAGAGTCTTGACATGAACAGTCCCCTGGGGGTTGAGCTTGGCCAGCTCGGGGAAGACCTGGCGCAGCACTTCAGAGACAGACTTGCCACTCTCCTCACTTCGCATCCACAGGGAATCAATCTCGGCTGGGTCATCCTCACCCAAGACCATCAGCTCGTCGTACTCGCAGCCGATGGCCCTCATCTGCATGACGAACGTCAGTTGTCCCCCCACAACTGTAGCCACGCGGATCCATTCGCGCTTCTTACGCCGGCGAGGGTAATCCACCACAATGGCCAGAGGAGCATCGGTTCTCTCCAGCTTAATATAGGCCCCCACTGGTATCTCGTGCTTATCATACCAGCCTTTGAGGCCATAGACGTATTTGTGCTGGCGAACAACCCAGCCTAGCATCTGCTCGCCCGTCCGGCCATCTATGAAGGTGATCATCATACGCTCGCCATACCCCCGTGGGAACAAGTCCTCCGTCTTGCTGGTCAAAGGGACAGTACCTACCCGGCGGTGGGGATAGTTGAGGACGATGGTTACGCTAGAGATTCCCTCCTTCGTGCTGGGGACAGCCAGCCCCGTGATCTCGTCGTCAATCTCCATCTCCCAGCGGAGCATCTCCTCACCGAGGATCGCCCTATCATATATCACCGGACTGTAGCGCAAGCTCGGTGGCAGATGAATGGTCTCAGGCGGCTCCAACCGTCGCAGGAACCAAAGGCTCTGACCGTCGTTGCCTACGTCGTCAAAACGCCCATCCTGAGCCAGGGCATAGTTGAGGGAGAAAACCTGAACGGCCGGGGTAATCTCAGTCGGCAGGTCCAGCTCTTGAAGCAATTCCTGAGCAGGAAGCGGCATACCCTTTACATCAAGCATGGCCTCGGCGATGTTCAGGTGACCCTCATGGATCTCGGCCAGCAAACCTTTCAGGAACCACTCATCGCGGAAACTCACAAAATCATCGCTGAGTCGTAACCGCCCCAGTAGTTTCTGCTGGACATCCGAACCGTGTTGATCGTAGAGCTCGGCTGGCGACGCCAGCCCCTCGGCTTCCAGCAGTTCTCCTTCCTCACGATTCAGCTTGTGATAGTAGTCGAGCTTCGCCGCAAACTCCCTCACCTCCTCCTGGCCCTCGAAATGCGCCTGGATGACCTCGAAGTCGCCATATTTGGGGTTATAGCCCGGCCGCACACCAACGACAGAGGCCAAAGCATAACCAAAAACAGGAAAGACCACCTGCTCTCCTACCTCGTAGCTCTCCTTTGGTTGAAAGAGAGTCCCCCTGGCCAGCTCCCTCTTGATGAGAGCTTCCTCATCTTCGCAGCGCCCTCTCATCAGGGTCAAAGTCAGATCATCGCTGGTACGGGGCCTTTCGTCCTCCAGAAACAATCCGTACAGGTAATCGAGATCCCCGTCGTCAACGGCGAATTCCTGCCAATATGCCGGCGTCTGGGTCTCTCTTGCAATCATCAAATAGTCCTCCTGGATTCCATGATGTCGAGATTAATTATACCAGTTTTCTCCGGCCTTGACAAATAAAGACAGCGGGGGATTTCTAATGACGACCCGACCATGTGACTTTCGTCATAGTCCCGCAACTGACCGATGGCACTTTCGCAAATGGCCGTTTTCTGGTAAAATAGGGACACAACAAAGGGAGGAGTATAAGTGGAATCCAAGAAGAAGAAAAACAAACGTACTCGCTGGATTGTGTTAGCAGTGGTGGCCGTGGTGGTTGTAGCAGCCGTTGTTTGGTTTGTCAATGAACGCCCTTTGGAGCAACTCCGCCAAAGCCGCGCCCAGGCGGCCAATCCAGAATCCAGCCAAATCGTCACCGCCTTCATCGGCGATCTCTCCGCTGGGGCAACGGCCAGCGGCCAACTGCTCCCCCAGCGGGAAGCCCACCTGGCGCTGGGGATTGCCGGCCAGGTAGAAGACGTATACGTCCAGGTCGGCGACGAAGTGCGGGCCGGCGAGGTCTTGATCCAGTTAGAAGATAGCAGCCTGGAGCGGTCGGCCCGCACGGCGGAGCAGAGCCTGGCCATCCAGGAAGCTAACCTGGCGGAACTGCGAGCAGGAGCCTCTGAAGAGGATATCGCCGTCGCCGAAGCGTCGCTGGAGAGCGCGCAGGCAAGCATCGCCAGCGCGCAGGCCAGCCTCGCCAGCGCGCAGGCCGGACTGGTCGGCGCCAGGAGCGCGCTGACCAAGGCCGAGCTGGCCCGCGATAGTCTCTCTGACGCTGACGTGACCGCCGAGGCAAACCTGAAGAGCGCACAAGCCGGGCTGAGCAGCGCGCAGGCGCAGTTAGACGCGCTGCTAGAGGGCGCCGACGCCCAGACGGTGGAACAGGCCCGCTTGAATTGGGAGCAGGCCAAGAACAGCCTGTGGAATGCCCAGTTAGAACGTGATGCAGTGAAAGGCCGGCCGACGACTCCCGGCTACCTCAGCACCCAAATGGACATTGCCGTCGCCAACGCCGAGATCGCTGTCCGAGTGGCCGAGATCAACTACTTGCAGGCCCAGGAGGGCGCGACCGACGAGGCCATCGCCGCGGCCAGGGCAACAGTGGCCTCGGCAGAGGCCCAGGTGACCAGCGCCCAGGCGCAGTTGGACGACACCGGCGACCAGATCGCCCAGGCCGAGGTCGCCGTGACCCAGGCCGAAGCTTCGGTGACGCAGGCCGAAGCCCAGGTGGCGCAGGCCGAAGCGGGCGAGTTGCAGGCCGAGGCCGCCGTAGCCCAGGCGGAGGCCAACCTGGCGTCGCTGCTGGCGGGTGCGTCGGAAGAGAAGATCGCCATCGCCGAGGCCCAGGTAGCACAGGCACGAATCGCCCTGGAAGAAGCTCAAGACAACCTGGCCCAAGCGGCTCTAAAGGCCCCCTTTGACGGCGTGGTTACAGAAGTGTACGTCGCGGTCGGGGAATGGGCCAGCGGGCCGGCAGTAGACCTGATGGACACGAGCAGCCTGGAAGTGGTGCTGGACGTGGACGAGATCGTCATAGGCAGCCTGGCGGTGGGACAACAGGCCGTCGTCACCCTGGAAACCTGGCCGGACGAAGAGCTGACTGGCGAGTTGGTCTCCATCGCTCCCAAAGCCGAAAGCGCCGGTGAAATCGTCACTTATCAGGCACATTTGAAAGTGAACGTCGGTGAGCTACCCATCCGCTCCGGCATGACGGCCAACGCCGAGTTGGTCACCGCCAGTCGCGAAGGCGTGCTCCTGGTCCCTAACCGAGCCATCACCGCCGACCGACAGGCGGGCAAGTACTACGTCAACCTGGTTCAGGGTGATACCGTTGCCAAGACAGAGGTCACCATAGGCTTGCGCGACAATAGTTACACCGAGATCACCGGCGGTCTGGAGGAGGGTGATCAACTGGTCATTGGCGAGGTTAAGGAAGTGCTGGACTTTAGCCAGGGGCCGCCGGAAGAGATCAGGAGACTGAGCCGATGATCGAACTCAGCGACATTACCAAAGAGTATCACATGGGAACGCAGACCGTTCATGCCCTGCGCGGGGTGAGCCTGACTATCCAGGAAGGCGAGTTCGTGGCCGTCATGGGGCCGTCTGGCTCTGGCAAAAGCACGCTGATGAACATGATCGGCTGCCTGGATCAACCCACCAGCGGCACGTACAGGCTGGATGGCATAGACGTGAGTCAGATGGACGATGACCAACTGGCCCGCATACGCAACAAGCGAATCGGGTTTGTGTTTCAAATCTACAACTTGTTGCCCCGCACGCCGGCCGTCAAGCAGGTGGAGTTGCCGCTGATGTACGCCGGCTATGGCCGGCGGGAACGGCGCCAACTGGCTGAGGAATCGCTGAGCGCGGTGGGGTTGGGTGATCGGATGGACCACCGTCCCGACGAGCTCTCCGGCGGGCAGCAACAGCGAGTGGCTATCGCCCGCGCCCTGGCCGCCGAGCCCAGCATCATCCTGGCCGACGAGCCAACCGGCAATCTGGATACTGCCTCAGGAGAAGAGATCCTGGACATCTTTGACGATCTGAACGCCCGTGGCATCACCATCATCTTCGTCACCCACGACCCTGAAGTGGCCCAACGCGCCCGGCGGACAGTATATCTCAGAGATGGACTGGTCGAGAGTGATGCGTAGGGAGGACACATGAACCTGACAGAGAGTCTTTTGACCGCTCTTGACAGCCTGCTAACCAACAAAATGCGCGCCGCGCTGACCATGCTGGGCGTTATCATCGGCGTGGCTGCCGTGATCGCGCTGCTCTCCATCGGCAATGGTGTCAGTGCCTCCATCGAAAGCGAGATTCAGGCCATCGGCTCTAACCTGATCTCGATCATGACCGATACCGACAATAGCGGTGGCTATCAGACCTTGAGCATGGGGGACGCGGAGAGGCTGGCGGACCCATTCTACGCTCCGGCGGTGAAGGAAGTGGCCGTCGTGATACAGGGCAACCAGCCGGTGGTCTATGGCAGCCGGGATACCCGCGTCACCGTCGCTGGCGTCACCGCCAACTACCTGGATATCCGCAGCCTGACACTGGAATCGGGAGACGGGCTGACAGAGAACGACCTGGACACCAAAGCTCGGGTAGCTGTTCTGGGGGCCACTGTCGCCGAAGATTTGTTCCCCGACGATGAGTTCCCCATCGGCGAGACCATAAAGATCAGAGGTGTTCAGTATGAGGTGATTGGTGTGCTGAAGGCCAGGGGCGGGATGGGGTTTGTGAGTGATGACGATCAGGTCTTTATCCCCCTCACTACAGCGCAGAGTCGGCTCTATCGCGTTCGCACCCGCAGCGGTGAGCCAGCAGTGCACTCTATCGTTGTCCAGGCACAAAGCGAAGAATTGATGGACGAAGCAACCCAGCAGATCAAAGACACGCTTCGCCAAAGCCACGACATCGCCTACCAGGCCGACGATGATTTCACCATCCTTAGCCAGACCGAAATCCTGGAAGCCTTCGACGTCATCATGGGCATGGTTACACTCTTCTTGGGCGCCATCGCTGGCATCTCCCTGGTGGTGGGCGGGATCGGCATCATGAACATCATGCTGGTGAGCGTCACCGAGCGGACGCGGGAGATCGGCATTCGCAAAGCCGTGGGCGCGCTCAAGCGAGATATTCTGACCCAATTCCTGATCGAGTCGCTGGTGATGAGCCTGATAGGCGGTGTGCTGGGGATCGCTATAGGAATAGCCACCTCTAACTTGATCGGCAATCTGTCCGCCGACCTGACGCCGGTGGTGGACACTGGCACGGTGCTGATGGCCTCTGGATTTGCTGCCGCCGTCGGGTTGATCTTCGGCATCTATCC
>CAYNWI010000117.1:0-7578 GCA_964400825.1 uncultured Anaerolineae bacterium
AGGGGGAGGAGTCTGAGTCCCCCTCCCTGGGAGGGAGGGGCTAGGGGAGGGTGGGCCTTCTAAGGTCAAACGGTACTGGAGATAACGCCCTCCTTCAGTCATGATAATATTGCCACCGTAGAAACGGCCGTCCCGACCCTGCTCGACCTCGACGATGTCCTGCCAGGGCGACCAAACCACCCCATTCGTGCTGACGCGCACCGCAACGGCCAGTTGCGCGTCGGGAGGCGCCTCAGCCGACCAGTGAGCGCCCACGGCGTTGAAGGGAAAAGCGGCTGTGCCGACGGTGGAGGTAAACACGCCTGTTGTCTGTCCCGCCGCCAGGCACAACTCGCCGTCGCCCTCTCGAGTCACCTGGATGCCCTGACTGGTCCCGGCCTCGAAGTCCGCCGCTGTGGTCTGAACCCAGTCGCCGCCACGAGTGGTGGCCTCCTGAGCAGTGAGGAGGTCGGCCGCTTCTGCGATGAGGGCCAAAAGCAGGATAGTTACGATTATCGAGACGCTAACTACTTTCTTCATAACGTCACTCCCTGAGCCGCACGTCCAGAGCTGTGTGGCGATGGGCTATCTTGTCGTTGCGGACGGCGATGGCGATGGCCTTCCGCGTGCCCACCAGCACCACCAGCTTCTCAGCCCGGGTCATCCCCGTGTACAAGAGGTTGCGCTGCAGCATAAGGTAGTGCTGGGTCAGAACGGGCATGACCACCGCCGGGTACTCGCTGCCCTGGCTCTTGTGGACACTTACGGCGTAGGCGTGCACCAGCTCGTCCAGGTCGCTGAAGTCGTAGGGCACAGGGTGGTCGTCTATGCGCACTACCATGATCTGATTCTCCAGGTCAAGGCGCACCACCCGGCCGATGTCGCCGTTGTAGACCTCTTTGTCGTAGTTGTTGCGGGTCTGCATCACCTTGTCGCCCAGGCGAAAGACGCGGCCCGCCAATCGCCGCTCGCTTTTGGCCAGGCTGGGGGGATTGAGGGCCTCCTGCAAGCGGACGTTGAGGTTCGACACCCCCACCGCCCCCCGATACATGGGCGCGAGCACCTGGATGTCGTCCACGGGGTGATAGCCAAACTTGCGCGGAATGCGCGTCTTTACCAGGTCAACGACGAGATCAGCGGCTTTTTCGGGGTCTTCCTCGACGAAGAGGAAGAAGTCCGTGGCCCCTTTGGCGAACAGGGGCATCTGGCCGCGGTTGATGCGGTGGGCGTTGGCCACGATGAGGCTGCCTTCGGCCTGACGGAAGATCTCCTCCAGCGTGACCACGGCCACCTGCCGACGCCCCCCCTCAGTCCCCCCCAACCCTTCGACAAGCTCAGGACACCGCTTTTGGGGGGAAGTTTTAATCGCCGAGGCGATGATGTCTCGTAGCACGTTGCCCGCCCCCACGCTGGGCAACTGATCCACGTCGCCCACCAGCAGCAAGTGGCTGGCCGGGTCAACGGCCTTGAGCAGGTGGTTGGTGAGGAGGAGGTCGAGCATGGAGGCTTCGTCCACGATGACCATGTCCGCCTCCAGCGGGTGATCCTCGTTTCGCTGAAAACGGAAACCCTTCTGGGGCGAGAATTCCAGCAGGCGATGGACGGTTTTGGCCTCCCGCCCGGTGGCTTCGCTCAGGCGCTTGGCTGCCCGGCCCGTGGGGGAGGCCAAAACGTAGGATCGGCGCCTGGCCTCTAGCAGGCGGATGATGGTTCGTACCGTGGTGGTCTTGCCCGTGCCGGGGCCGCCGGTGAGCACCGTCACCTTGTTGGTGAGAGCCGTTCGCACCGCCTCTTGCTGGCCGGCGTTTAGAGGTTGACTCGTCCGCTCCGCCAGGTGGGCGAACACCCGCTCCCAGTTGGCCGTCTGGTAGAAAGCCAACCGGCTGCGCTCCACGTTGATGAGGGTGCGCAGGCGGTTGGCCACCCCCACCTCGCCGTAGTAGAAGGGCAGCAGGTAAACGGCCTTCTCCTCTCTGATCGCCACCCCCGGCTGATCCTGGATAGCGTAAGTGATGTCCTCGCAGTGCACCTGCTCCTCTTCTTCCAACTGGACCACACCCGCCTCGACCAAATCCGACGGCACACTCAAGATCTCGGTGGCTTCCCTGATCAACCTCCCCTGTGGGGCGTACACGTTCCCTTCGTCGGCCAACTGATTCAGCACGTAGGCGATGCCGGCCGCCACCCGCTGCGGCGAATCGGTGGGCAGCCCCATTTTGCGGGCGATCTTGTCGGCGGTGAGGAAGCCGATGCCGTAGATGTCGCGGGCCAGGCGATAGGGATCCTCCCGCACCACGTCGAGGGCCGCATCGCCGTACTGCTTGTAGATCTTCACCGCCAGGGAGGTGCTCACGTCGTGGCTCTGGAGGAACAGCATCACCTCCTTGATGCTCCGCTGTTCCTCCCAGGCCCGCGTGATCATCCCTACCCGCTTCTTGCCCACCCCCAGCACCTCGCGCAGGCGACGGGGGTGGTGCTCGATGATTTCCAGCGTATCCAGCCCAAAGTGCTTGACGATGCGCCTGGCCGTGACCGGGCCGATGCCCTTGATCAGCCCTGAGCCCAGATACTTGCGGATGCCCTCCACCGTGGCCGGGAGCACCGTCTGGTAGTTCTCCACCTTGAACTGGCGGCCATGCTTGGCATGGGTGGTCCAAAAGCCCTCCAGACGCAGGCTCGCCCCCACGTTCACGCTCATCAGGTTGCCCACCACCGTGACCAGGTCGCTTCGCCCCTCCGGCTGGAAGCGGGCCACAGTGTAGCCATCCTCTTCGCTATAGTAGGTGATGCGCTCGACGGTGCCTTTCAGCTCTTCCTGCACAGGCTCCTCTCCCCTGCAAAAAGCTGACCCTATGATACCAGAAGTGGCGAAAAAAGGGAAGCTTGGGCAAAAAACCGCCTGCGTTAACTGGGCAGGTGGCTTTTGCTATTGCCAAACGAGGTGAAATGTGGTATAGTATGCTCAGCAACCAAACAGAAAGGGATTACAGAGTCATGGCTCTGCTAATCCCAACACCTACTCCGTGAAAAACACTTGCAGCCCGTTTGCAGAAAGTTAGAAGGTTGTCATGGACTGTCCGATTTGTGGCATCGCAAACCCAGCAGATGCCAAATTCTGCAACAACTGTGGAAATCCGTTAGGAAGAGAGGCTCGAAGGTTAGCGGATAGTGGATGGCATGAAGACATGGGATACTTGGCTGGTTGCCAGGGAAGATGAAATAGAGTATAATGGAGTTGTGCGCTAACGCCCAGGGAACCAGATGAGGCGTTACGACGTCTTACCTTTGGACCATTAGACCAAAGACCATCAGGCCAATCGAGGAGGTGCCACTATGAAAAAATATTATGTCCCCATAGCTACTTTGATTATCTGCGCCATGGTGATCGGCGGGTTCCTGAGCGCGTGTGGTGGGGAGAAACCTACACCTACGGCTACACCTGTGCCTACCCTTGCACCCACACTCACTCCGGTGCCGCCTACCCCCACTTCCGTCCCTACTCCCACTCCCCTGCCCCCCGTATCCCCGCAGGTGCTCGAGCGGGCGCCGGCCCCTGGCGAGGAGCAGGGCCTGGCTGCGCCGGTGCTCCTCGTGTTCGACCAGCCGATGGACCGGCCCGCAACGGAGGGGGCGTTCGCGATCCAGCCGGCTGTGGCGGGGAGCTTCAACTGGCCCAACGACACGACCCTGGCTTTCGCTCCGACAGCTCCCTTCGGGCGGGGGGAGAGCTACAAGGTGAGCGTGGCCGAGGAGGCCAGGAGCGCCGAGGGCCTGACCCTAAAGGAGCCCTTCAGCTTCCGCTTCAGCACGGTGGGCCACCTGGAGGTTACCGAGGTGCAGCCGGCCCCCGACACCACTGAGGTAGCCACCGATGCTCTGGTGACGGTGATGTTCAACCGCCCTGTGGTGCCTCTCACTGCCATCTCCCAGCAGGCGGGCCTGCCCCTGCCCCTGACCTTCGTCCCGCCAGTGACGGGCGAGGGCCAGTGGCTCAACACCTCGATTTACACTTTCCGCCCTGAGGAGGGCTTCGATCCAGCCACGACCTACCAGGCGCGGGTGGCAGCCGGGCTGGAGGATACTACCGGCGGCGTCCTGGCCGAGGACTACTTGTGGTCCTTCACCACGGCCATGCCCGCCGTGGTGTGGACAACGCCGGCCGATGCCGAGCTGATGGTGTCAGCGACTCAACCCATCAGCATCACCTTCAACCAGGCCATGGACCACGCTTCGGTCGAGGAGCGGTTCTCGTTAGTAACAGAGACGGGGGCAGCCATCCAGGGCGGTTTCCGCTGGGATGAAAAGGTGATGGCCTTTGTACCCTCAGCCTCTCTGCCGCTGGAGACCGGCTACGTGGCTACCCTGGAAGCGGGAGCCAAGGCGGCAAGAGGGGAGGGGCACATAGCCAAGCCTTACTCCTGGCGCTTCACCACTGTCCCTTACCCTCGCATCGTGGAAACCCGTCCAGCCGACGGCGATTCGGAAGCGGATCCCTGGGGCGGGATGAACATCACCTTCGCCGGGCCAATGGACTGGACCACCATCACGCCCAACACGACCATCATTCCTGAGCCGACCGAGGTCTACACCTACTGGAGCGACTACGACAACAGTTTCTTCATCTCCTTCGACATCCAGGCCTCCACCAGCTACACCCTCACCTTCGGGGCGGGGATAGCCGATCCCTACGGGAACACCCTGGGCGAAGAGAAGGTGGTGCGCTTCACCACTCGCGACCTGGATCCCAGTGCCTACTTCAGTAACCCTGCCAACGTGGGCACCTACAACGCCTACACCGAGACCATCGTTTACGTTTCTTATCGCAACGTCTCCCGCCTGAACTTCGGCCTCTACCGCCTGGATAAGGAAGACTTCATACACCTCAATGGCAGCGAGTCCTGGAGCTATTGGGACGAGTTCAGCCCCGACCCGGCGGCCCTGGTGCGCCGGTGGTCGGAGGACGCCGACGCCCCCCTCAACCAGATGGGCATCCTGAACACCAAGGTAGCCAGCGAGGAGGGGGGAACCTTGGCCCCAGGTCTGTACTATCTTGAACTCACCGCCCCTGAAGTGCTAGAGCTGCCTTACGGGCAACCTTCGAGTCAGATCATGGTGGTCTCTCGCCTCAACCTGACTCTGAAGCAGGCGGAGACGGAAGCCCTGGTCTGGGCCACTGACCTGGCCAGTGGGCAGGTCGTCCCAGGCCTGTCGGTGAGCTTGCAGAGCGAATCGGCTACCCTCGCCGAAGGACGGACGGGCCAGGATGGTGTCTTCAAGGCCGAGTTCCCGCCCCAGGATATGTGGGACCCCTTCTTCGTCTTTGCTGGCGAGGGCGAGGATTTCGCCGCCGCTATCAACCGCTGGAGTCAGGGCATCAGTCCCTGGGAGTTTAACCTCTCGGCCCAATTCTACAGCCAGCCCTACTCTGGCTACTTCTACACCGACCGGCCCATCTACCGGCCGGGCCAGACGGTTCGCTTCAAGGGCATTCTGCGCACCGACGACGACGCCCGCTACGGCCTGCCCGAGGGCGTCGAGAGCCTGAGAGTGACCGTCAGCGACGACCAGGGCAAGGAGGTTTATCGCGAGGATTTGCCCCTCAGCGACATGGGCACCCTCCACGGTGAGTTCACCCCGGACGAGGAAGCTGTCCTGGGCTATTACTACATCAATGCCCAACTGGGCGAACAGGGCTTTGGAGTCGGTTTCCAGGTGGCTGAGTACCGTCGGCCGGAGTTCCAGGTGGGCGTGGAGACCGACCGAGACGCCTACGTGCAGGGGGACGAGATCGCCGTTAGCGCGGTGGCCACCTACTACTTCGGCGGGCCGGTGGCCAACGCCCAGGTGAACTGGAGCGTCCTCAGCCGAGACTATTTCTTCCCCTGGCAGGGCAAGGGTTACTACGACTTCGTGGATTACGAATGGGAGGAGCGGGGTCAGTACTACGGCGCCTACGGCGAGTTGATCGCCCAGGGCACGGGGGAGACCGACGCCGAGGGCCGCTTCACCTTCAAGGTGCCGGCTGACATCTCTCTGAAGAAGCTGAGCCAGGTGTTCACTATCGAGGCCTCAGTGACCGACATCAACGACCAGCAGGTCAGCTCCCGCACGGAGGCCGTGGTCCACAAGGGGCTGTTCTACATCGGCCTGGCTCCCAGGGCCTGGGTGGGCACGGTGGGCGAGGAGCAGCAGGTGGACGTCATCACCGTGGACTGGGAGAGCGAGCCCGTGCCCAATGTGCCTCTAACGGTAACCTTCTTCGAGCACAAGTGGTACAGCGTCCAGGAGAAGGCCGATGATGGCAGCTTCTACTGGACCAGCCAGGTCGAGGATACTCCGGTCCTGACCACTACGGTGACCACCGACGCCGAGGGGAAGGCGGTGGCGGCCTTCGTCCCTGAGAAGGGCGGAAGCTACAAGGTGGTGGCCGTGGGCCGTGACGAACTGGAGAACGAGATCCGCAGTTCCACCTATCTCTGGGTCAGCAGCGGCGAGTTCGTAAGCTGGCGGCAGGAGAGCCACAACCGCATCGAGCTGATCCCCGACAAGAAGTCGTACGCGCCAGGCGAGGTGGCCAAGGTGCTCATCCCCTCGCCCTATCAAGGCGAGGTCAAGGCGCTCCTCACGATCGAGCGAGGGCACATCATCAGCTATCAACTGCTCACCCTGCGGAGCAATAGCGAGTTGCTAGAGATTCCCATCCTCTCCGAGTACACACCTAACGTCTACGTCTCGGTGGTCATCGTCAAAGGCCAAGACAAAACCACCCCCCTGGCTTCCTTCAAGATGGGCTACGCCAGCCTGCCGGTGTCCACGGTGGAAAAGGAGCTACAGATCACCATCACCCCGGACAAAGAAGGCCACTATGGCCCACGGGAGACGGTGACTTACGACATCCGAGCGACGGACTATCGAGGGGAGGGGGTGACAGCCGAGCTGGCGCTGTCCCTGGTTGACCTGTCGGTGCTGGCCCTGGCCGAGACGGGCACTCCCACGCTGGTGGATCACTTCTACGGCGAGCGCGGGGTGGGGGTGCAGACGGCGACCAGCCTGGCCCTCTCCGTGGATCAGCAGAACTTGCTCTTGGCCCCGAAAGCCAAGGGAGGCGACGGAGGTGCAGAGGCGGCCATGGCGGGCCTGGTGCGGAGTGAGTTCCCCGAAACCGCCTACTGGAACCCGGCGGTGCGCACCGACGAGGATGGCCGCGCCCAGGTTGCGGTGAAACTGCCCGATAACCTGACCACCTGGAGATTGGGCGTCAAGGGCATCACCGCGGCCACTGAGGTAGGCGAGGTCACGAACGACGTGATCAGCACCCTGGACCTTTTGATCAGGCCCGTCGCTCCCCGCTTCTTCGTCATTGGCGACCAGGCCACCCTATCGGCCGTGGTCCACAACAACACCGACCAGGCCCTGGAGGTAGAGGTGTCGCTATCGGCCGAGGGGTTAGAGATCGAAGGCGGCACCCAGCAAGTGGAGGTGCCCGCTCACGGCAAACAGAAGGTCAGTTGGCCGGTGACGGTCGGGGTCGTCGAGGAGACCACACTCCTCTTCGCTGCCCAGGGCGGTGGCCTGTCCGATGCGGTGGAGATCACCCTG
>CAYNWI010000118.1:0-6381 GCA_964400825.1 uncultured Anaerolineae bacterium
ATCGCCTTCGGTCGGCACTCATGATCTTCCCTCCTCACGGTCTCACGACTGACCAATTACATACTCGCACGTGAAAACGTTCACGGGTGGGGGAAAAGATGTTATTCTGCTTGTACAGTATATCAGATTTCGGCTCGTTTGGCAAAGCGGGGTTTCCCTTTCTCGGTGTCCCAAGCATGTAACGCTATCAAAAAGCCGCTTGTGCGGTTGACGCGGGTGGCTTTTCTACTATCTTTTGTTAGGCCGTTACTGACTTGGCGTCGCTCTGTCTCCTTAATAGTCGAGGGGCTTCTTCTTTTCAGATTAATCCCTGGGCACCAGGCGGATCTCCACCCGCGTGTCCAGGGCAGCGGCTAGCTTCTTCAGCAGGGTCAGCGAGGGCACGGTCTCCGCCCGCTCCACGCGGGAGACGCTGGCCTGCTTCGTCCCTGCCCTCTCCGCCAGCTCCGCCTGGGAAAGCCCCCGTTGCAGGCGCAAGCCCAGCACGGCCCGCGCCACCTGGTACTCCGGCTCCAGGGCCTCGTATTCCCTGACGAACTCAGGGTTCTGTCCCAGTTGCGCTTTCAGATCGTCCAGTGTCCTCATGGTTCGTACCTCCTCAGAAAGTCGTCCATCCGCTTTTCATCCATGGCGATCTCCCGCCTCGGTGTCTTCTTCGTCTTCTTCGCGAAGGCGTGGAGCATGACCATGCGCCGCCCGGTGAAGGCAAAGTACAGGATGCGGTAGGTCCCTCCGATGCCCTTCACCCGTAGCTCCCACAGCTTGCGCCGCCCCGTCACGCTCCTCACGTAGGGAGCCCTCAGCTCAAGCCCGAGCTCCTCCAGGAGATCGAGGGCCCGCACCACCTTGGCCTGGTCCTTGGACGGCAGGCTGAAGATGAAATCCCAGACGGGGCTCTCTCCCGCCTCCGTCTCGTAGAAGACCACTTCCCAGGCCATAGTGTCCCTATTATATCACGGATGGTATGGGGTGTCAAATCAATTGGTGATCAGTGCTCTATTGCTCATTGGCTTGCCTCCTGCCATTATAATCAAAGCTCTACCAGGATACAGGACAATTCCGTTAAGTCTGGTATACCGTAATAAGTTCAGGCCGGTGGTGAAGGCTGCCGAATAGACAGTCCAGTTTTAGCTGGATGAGGCCCGAGGTTTGAAGGTGTCTCCTGATGATGCCCTCGAACCTCTTTCTTGTCCTCTGGTGACGGGTGGCTCGCTTTGGCGATTTCTTGGTCCAGAAGGCACATAAGCCGTTCTTGACTGAATGGACTAGTTGTGGTATGATTTATGGAGCTTACCCGCCGTTGCTCTTTCCAATTAAGGAGGAGATTACCATGAAAAAGAACACACTTGCCGTAGTTGCTCTAACCCTGCTCGTCGTCGCTCTGCTAGCCGGCTGCAGGCGAGCCAAACCCGCTGTCGTCTCCGAGGTACAGACGACCCCGGCCACAGTGGCCACCACTGCCACAGGTCGCACAGTTGTCCCCGTTGCCTCGCCCACCCCAACCTCGGAGGGCACTCCCGAGATCACGTCCACGCCCACCTCTGAAGTCGCTACTCCAACACCCACCACTGCCACGGAAACTACCCCTACCGTCGCTCCCACCTCAACACCTGTGCCGACGACCGCGCCAACAGCAATCCCCACGACAGTCCCAACGACGGCGCCTTCAGGCGCGAAAACTCACGTGGTGCAGCCGGGGGAGAACCTGTTCCGCATCGCGCTGTACTATGGGATGAGTCATCAGGCCCTTGCTGCCGCCAACGGGATTATCAACCCCGACCTCATCTACATCGGCCAGACTCTGACTATCCCTGCCGAAGGCACGACACCGACCGCGCCAACTGGAACTCACGTGGTGCAGCCGGGGGAGAATCTGTTCCGCATCGCTCTCAAGTACGGCTTCACGGTAGAGGCCCTCGCGATAGCCAATGGCATCAGCAACGTCAACCTTATCTACCCAGGGCAGGAGTTAATCATCCCTTGAGTAATCAGTCAAGACCGAGGTTGCCGGCCCAAGAGGCAAGCTGGGGCGCGGAAGCGACCGTGGCCAGCCAGCGAGTGTACGAGGGACGACTTATCAACCTGCACGTGGACACCGTCCGCCTGGAGAATGGCAGGCTAACCAAGCGAGAGATTGTCGAGCACCCAGGAGCGGTGGCCGTGGTGGCTTTAGATGAGGGCGCTAACGTCATTTTGGTACGCCAGTTCCGCAAGCCGACGGAAAAGAAACTGCTGGAGATTCCCGCCGGCACACTAGAAGCCGGGGAGGAACCAATCGCCTGTGCCCGACGCGAACTCAAAGAGGAAACCGGTTACCGGGCCGAGCGCATGGAGCGAATAGGCGGCTTTTTTACAAGCCCCGGCTTCTGCACTGAGTACATTCATGTTTACCTGGCAACTGGCTTGAAAAAAGGTCACTCAGCTCTCGAAGATGACGAGGCCATCGAGATCATTAAGATCCCCTCGTCTGACATACCGGCTATGGTCAGCCAGGGCAAGATCTGCGACGGCAAGAGCATTGTTGGCCTGCTCAGTGTGTTGCTTTTTCGCCCAGACTTGAGCGCAACTGAGGGCCAAGGGGCCGGCACCGCAGTCATTTGACTTTTCGGCCCATTACCCTTAAAATAAGTAGCCTGAAAGAGCAGCCCTGAACCTTTTACCTCTCCTGCTTGTGTATAAGCAGGAGAGATCATAACCTGCCACCGCACTAATGGGGGGAGCACGTTATGTCACTCAGCGAAGATGGCCGATTGATCTCTCAAATTCGCCAGGGGAACATCCTGGCCCTGAAGGCTCTGTACGAGAAATACAAGGGGCCAGTGTATCGCACGGCCTTAGCCATCACTCGCGATCGGGAAGCCGCGGAGGACATCCTCCAGGATTGCTTTTTGAAAGTCTATACTTACATTGACAAACTCGATGGCTCTCTCCCCTTATCCCCCTGGTTGCATCGGGTGACCGTGAACCTGAGCTACAACTGGGCCAACAAAAGACGCCGTTGGTTGCAGCCCCTGGAAGAGGTAATTGACCACTTGATAGAAAGCCCACGCACCTTGCCTGAGTCCACTCTGGAGAGGGGAGAGTTACGATACGCTATCCAGGCAGCCATCGCTTCTTTGAGCTTCGAGCACAGAGTGGTGATTGTGCTGTTTTATCTGAATGGTTTTAGCCTGAACGAGATAGCCTATGTCCTGGATTGCCCGGTGGGTACGGTAAAGTCTCGTCTACATTACGCTCGCCGGAATCTGCGTCGCAAGCTGGAAAGGGATAGAGGTCTGGCGCCAGAGGTGGCCTATGAGTTCTCATAGAATCCAGCCCAAGCTAGATGGACTTGACGAATTGATCCGCTGGGCTCTCTTGGACGAGGTCGCTGGTGAGGAGCCTTCGCCCCAGGTCTGGCAAAGTATCCAGGCCAGGCTAATGCTGCGCCCTCAGGCCATGCCCAGCCAATCGAGAGTGAAGCGGCCCTGGCGGCAACTCGCTTCTGCTTTGCAAACCTGGGCACTGGGCATCACCGCCCCGCTGGATGTGGTTTGGGACTCCAGGCTCACTCCACGGGAACGCTCGTACCTCGTCTGGAAAGAGAATCTCTTGCTATCAATGATGACTATGGCAGCGGTGACGATCTGCTAAAGCAACAGAGTGCTACAGGAGGATGAGTGCCTAAAAAGAGGTGGATTTGGATACCCATAACCATAGCAGTCCTGGCCTGCTTGCTGATGACCTGCGGCGGTGGGTTCCTCTTTCTATGGTACCAGGGTGAAGGAACAGGGTTCCTGGAGAGGCTCGTTCCGTTCAGCAAGTCCCAGCCAGGCACCAACCCAACACTTGAGGCCAGGCCGCCGACTCAACTCGGCGCCACACTCAACCTGACGGGAGGCGCACCCCCCACCCTGGACCCCGCCCTCACCCAGGATTCCACCTCAGCATCATACATAGTAGAGATTTTCAGCGGCCTGGTAACATTGAACCAGGATTTGGAGGTAGTGCCCGACATCGCCGACAGTTGGGAATTAAGCGATGACGATACGACCTACACTTTCCACCTTCGCGATGATGCCAAGTTCCACGACGGCAAGCCGGTCACAGCTCAGGACTTCAAGTACTCCATCGAGCGGGCCTGTGCCCCAGCTACCGGATCAGTGGTAGCCGATGCCTACTTAGGTGATATCGTCGGAACTCGCGCCAGGCTGCGCGGCGAGGCCGATGAGGTCTCAGGTGTGTTGGTTGTTGACGATCACACCCTGGAGATCACCATTGATTCCCCCAAGGCCTACTTCCTCTCCAAGCTGACCTACCCCACCGCTTTTGTCGTAGATCAAGAGAACGTGGAAGGTCCCGCTCAGCCCTGGACAGATATGCCCAACGGCACCGGCCCCTTCCGCCTGGCCGAGTACCAGTCGGACTTCAGGATCGTGCTAGAGCGGAACGAAGCCTACTACGGCACCCCCAAGCCCGCCCTGGAGCAGGTCAACTTCATGTTGGCCGTTGGCTCGCCGATGACTATGTACGAGACCGGCGAATTGGATGCGGTGAGCGTCTATCCGGCCGACATTGAGCGAGTCTCTGATCCGTCCAACCCACTGAGCAAAGAGCTCTCGACCACCCCCGTTCTGAGCCTCTTCTACATTGGGTTCAACGTCCAAAAGCCCCCTTTCGACGACCAGAAAGTGCGTCAGGCCTTTAACTACGCGATTGACAAAGACAAATACGTGGAAGTGGTGTTGAAGAAGATGCAGGCCCAGGCCAAGGGCATCCTCCCTCCTGGTATGCCAGGATACAACGAGAATCTGAAAGGCTATCCCTACGATCCGGAAAAGGCCCGCCAACTCATCACCGAATCCCAATACGGCGATGCCAGCAAGCTGCCGCAGATAACTCTCAACATCTCCGGCGGAGGCGGAGTAGCAGACAAGCAGGTGAAAGCCATCGTAGACATGTACAAGCAAAACCTGGGGGTAGACATCGCCATCCAGCAAACCGATTGGGCGACCTACCTCTGGGATTTGAGGGCTCACCGTTACCAGATGTTCGGCCTGACCGCAGGCTGGATAGCCGATTACCCTGACCCACAGGATTTTCTGGACATCTTGTTTCACAGCGAGAGCCGCAACAATGACACGAGGTACTCCAACCCCGAAGTTGATAGTCTCCTGGAAGAGGCGCAGGGAGAGCAGGATTTTGAAAAGCGCATGGAGCTTTACCAACAAGCCGAACAGATAATCATGGACGACGCCCCAATTGTGCCGCTGACCCACGACGCAGATTACTGGCTGACTAAACCCTACGTAGAGGGGATGATCTATCCCCCGGTCATCATCCCTAAACTGAAGTACGTCTCAATCAACAAATAAAAAAGCCGAAACTATTCACCTGGCTATAAATTGAGAGAGGAGAAGTAAAAATGGCGTTATTAGAAGTAAAGGGCCTGAAGACCCGCTTCTTCACCGAAGACGGCGTGGTTCACGCCGTTAACGGTATCTCCTACGAACTCGATGAGGGAGAGGCATTGGGGATAGTGGGCGAATCGGGGTGCGGCAAAAGCGTGAGCGTCCTTTCTGTGATGCGCCTCATCCCCCAGCCTCCGGGCAAGATCGTGGGAGGCGAGGTGTTCTTCGAGGGACGGGACATACTGAAGATGGACACGGAAGAAGTGCGTAAGATTAGAGGGAACAAGATCGCCATGGTGTTCCAGGACCCCATGACCTCACTCAACCCCGTTTTGACCATTGGGCGGCAGATTGACGAGGCCCTGGAGCTACACATGAGCATGGACAAACATCAAGCCCGCCAGCGCACCGTCGAGCTCCTGGAGATGGTGGGCATCCCTGAGGCAGCGAACCGCGCCGATGATTATCCCCACCAGTTCTCGGGCGGAATGCGTCAAAGGGTGATGATCGCTATGGCCCTCTCCTGCAACCCCCGCATACTCATCGCCGACGAGCCCACCACTGCCCTGGACGTCACTATCCAGGCTCAGATCGTTGAGCTTGTGAAGAGGCTCAGGGACAACATTGGCATGGCCATCATTTGGATCACCCACGACCTGGGGGTAGTCGCTGGAATGGCCGAGAAGCTCATTGTCATGTATGCCGGCCACATCGTGGAGCGAGCCAGCGTCAAGGACGTTTATGCCGACCCACGGCACCCCTACACCATCGGCCTGCTGGGGTCGCTGCCGCGCCTGGACGAGACTCGCAAACAAAGGCTGTTCTCCATGAGAGGGCTACCGCCTGACCTGATTGATTTGAAGGCCGGCTGTCCCTTCGCGCCTCGGTGCGACTACGTCATTGATCGCTGCTGGGAGGAGACGCCACCCCTGGAGCCTGTAGCCATTGGCCACGAAATAGCCTGTTGGGTAGACGTGAAAAGCTCGCAACC
>CAYNWI010000118.1:6481-7565 GCA_964400825.1 uncultured Anaerolineae bacterium
ATGACAACTGAAAACGAGATTTTGATCAGAGTGGAGAATCTAAAAAAGTATTTCCCCATCACACGAGGCGTGTTTCAAAGACACGTAGGCGACATCAAAGCCGTGGACGACGTCAGCTTCTTCGTCCGACAGAACGAGACCCTGGGCCTGGTCGGAGAAAGCGGCTGCGGCAAGACAACCACAGGCCGCACCATCTTGCAACTCTACCGGCCTACTGCGGGACAAGTCTATTTCGAGGGACAAGATCTCAGCGTGATGAAGGGGGAGCAACTCAGACACCTGCGCCGCAGGATGCAAATGATATTTCAGGATCCCTATGCTTCTCTTAACCCCCGCATGACCATTGGCAGCATCGTCGGCGAGCCTCTGGAGGTGCACAACATCGCCAAAGGCAAAGAGAAAAGGGAGCGAGTCCAAGAACTGCTTCGTGTGGTGGGTCTAAACCCCTATTTCGTCAATCGCTATCCCCACGAGTTCTCCGGCGGACAACGGCAACGCATAGGTGTGGCCCGGGCCCTGGCTCTAAATCCCGATTTCATAGTTTGTGACGAGCCGGTCTCATCGGTAGACGTCTCCATCCAGGCTCAGATCGTCAACCTCCTGGAGGACCTGCAGGCCCAGTTCGGCATGGCCTATCTTTTCATCGCCCACGACCTGAGCATGGTGCGCCACATCAGCAACCGGGTGGCAGTGATGTACCTGGGAAAGATCGTGGAGCTCACCAACCGCGCCGAGCTCTACGAGAATCCCCTCCATCCCTATACCCAGGCCCTGCTCTCGGCCGTACCTATCCCGGACCCCGTGGTGGAGGAGAGGCGACAGCGCATCATCTTGGAAGGCGACGTGCCCAGCCCGGCCCATCCACCCAGCGGCTGCAACTTCAGCACTCGCTGCCCGGTGGTGATGGATATCTGTAAAAAAGAAGATCCGGAGTTCAAGGAAGTGAGCAGCGAGCACTGGGCGGCTTGTCACCGGATAGGGTAGAGAACCCACGTGAAATCGGCACTTGACTTTTCGCGCTTTTGTTGATACAATATCGACACTGTCTCAACAGTGAACCTTTTGCCCTCTTTGTGGGTATAGT
>CAYNWI010000119.1:0-7230 GCA_964400825.1 uncultured Anaerolineae bacterium
CTCAGCCATCCCCAAGTGGGGCGTTGGAATATATCCTTTAGGACGTTGTTCCGCCTGTTTGGCAAATCGGGCCAGCTTGTGCTATAATATGCGCCGGTTAGACTTTTGTTTGGGGGGAAAGGAATCTCTGTTAATGGGAAAACCGTCTTCGCCGTTCTTCATCTTGCTCATCGTGGTCTGTCTGGCAATCCCACCCACTACCACCGCGCAGTCGGGCGATGTGCCGGTGGTACGGGCCATCCTTTTTTACTCACCTGGCTGTCTCGCCTGCCATCACGTCAGCGAGGAGTTGCTGGAGCCGATGGTGAATGACTACGGCGGCCGCCTCCAGATCGTGGGGATTGACACCTCTCAGTCGGCTGGCCTGAAACTCTACCAGGCGGCTGTCGAGCGATACCAGATTCCGCCTGATCGGCGAGGTGTGCCCACGCTGGTGATTGGCGATGCAGTGCTGATAGGCGGCCGCGAAATCCCGGAGCAATTTCCGACCCTGGTCGAGAAGGGACTGGCTGCCAGTGGCATCGGCTGGCCCGACATTCCTGGGCTAGACCAGGCGCCCTCCGAAATCCAGACACCCATCGGCAGCGAGGGGCTTCAGTCCGCCGGGACCAAAGCGCCACCCCCGGACCCGGTGGGCTTTGCCCTGGCCGGGCTGGTGCTGGCGGGAATGGTGGCCGCCCTGGGCTACGCCGCCCGGCGTGTGGTGACTGCCCGACAAAGCCTGGGCCGGTTATTACAGTCAGGCCGCAACCCACTCACCTACGCCAAAACGCGGGCCATCCCTATCCTGGACCTGGTAGGGCTGGGAATCGCCACTTACCTGGCCTACGTGGAAATCACCCACGTCGAGGCTCTCTGCGGGCCTATCGGCGAGTGCAACATTGTGCAAACCAGTTCCTATGCCCTGATGCTGGGCATCCCCGTCGCTGTACTGGGCGTGTTGTACTACCTGGCCGTCGGTGTGTTGTGGTTAGGGCAAACATGCCTGGGTGGGCGATGGGCCAATCTGGCGACGCTGGGGCTGTTGGGGCTGACCCTCTTTGGCGTCCTCTTCTCCATTTACCTGACCTGTCTGGAGCTCTTCGTCGTGCGGGCCGTTTGTAGCTGGTGCCTCGGTTCGGCGGTGACGGCCACGATTTTGATGCTCCTGGTCGCGGTTCCCGTCACAGGTAGCCGTTCCCGGAAGAAGGTTAAAAGGGTATGACAGAGCGATTGTACTATCTGGATCCATATAGGCGGGAGTTCGAGTCCAGAGTTGCAGAGCGGACAAGCGCGGGCGATAAGCCGGGGGTTATCCTGGAGAGCACTTGTTTCTACCCCACCTCCGGCGGGCAACCCTGCGATAAGGGCACTTTGAACGGCGTGGCCGTGATCAACGTGTTGGAGCGGGAAGATAAGGCCGTTGTCCACGTCCTGGCGGCGGAGCTCAAGGGCGACCTCGTCCACGGTGTGATTGACTGGGGGAGAAGGTTCGATCACATGCAGCAGCACACTGGTCAGCACATTCTGTCCCAGGCTTTCCTCCAGACCTTGAAGGCAGAGACTGTTGGTTTCCATCTGGGCGAGGAAGCTGCCACGATTGACGTGGACCAGGCTCCCCTGGCTATTTCTCAGTTGGACAAGGTGGAGGATTTGGCCAACGAGATCGTCTTCGCTGATCGTCCCGTGAAAACTCATTTGGTAGCCGAAACGGAGCTGGCTGGCCTGCCGCTGCGAAAGCTGCCTAGCGTGGAGATGCCGATCCGGATCGTCGAGGTGGAGGGCTTCGACTACTCGCCATGTGGCGGCACTCACTGCCAGAGGGCAGGTGAGGTGGGACTGATCAAGATCACCAGAGTGGAGCGGCGGGGTCAGGATACCCGCGTCGAGTTCTTGTGTGGGGGCCGGGCGCTGGCTGATTATCGGGGCCAGAACCGGACGGTGAACGAGTTGGCCAATCGGTTCAGTGTGGGAGCCTGGGAGCTTGCCGAAGCGGTGGAAAGGCTGGCCGAGGAGGCCAAAAGCAGCAGGAGGGAGTTGAGCGCGGCCAAGAACCGGCTGCTGGACTACGAGGCCGCCGAGCTTTTGGCGGAGGCGGAGCAGCACGGCGATTTCCGCGTCGTGAGAAAGGTCTTTGCTGATCGCGAAGGCGAGGAAGTCAGGCGCTTAGCGTTGCGCCTGATGGAGTCAGCAGGGAGTGTAGCTCTCTTGGGATTGGCCGGGGAGAAGGCTCAGCTTTTCTTTGCTTGCTCGACTGATCTACCGTACGACATGAACGACCTCCTCAAGAAGGCTTGTCGGGTTGTTGGCGGCGGAGGAGGTGGACGGCGCGACTTCGCCCAGGGCGGCGGTCCCGATGGCAGCAAGGTGAGCGAGGCTCTGGAGATTGCTCGCTCAGCCCTGTTATGCACCCTGTAAGTTCCCACGAGTTCCCCTGCCTCGGAGGCAACCTGGAGGAACTCATAGGAACTCTGGCCGCTCTGTAGAAAAAGGTGGGAACCAAGATGCAGCAAATTGGACAAGGCATATATGCAGCGACCGGTTATCGAGGGGGCAATGTGGGCTTCGTGGTCACAGGCGAGGGCGTGATCCTGATCAACACTCCCATGGTGCAAGCTCGCCAGTGGCGGGATGAGATCGCCGGGGTGACGGATCAACGGGTAGTCTACATAATTAATACAGATTACCATCCTGAATGTATCATGGGCAACCATGTTTTTGGAGCCCCGGTCATAGCCCATGAGTTGGCCTGGAGAAAGGTGAGGAGCTACGGCGATTCTTTCCGCCATCGCCTCATTGATGCCTTCAAGGGTGAGCCGAAGGTGGCCGCCGAGTTAAAAAGTCTCAGAATCGTTACCCCTCAGATCACCCTCACCAGTAGGATGAACTTGTACAAGGGTAACAAAGTGCTCAGGCTGATCCATGTCGGAGGTCACACGCCAGCGAGCATCATCGTTCATATCCCTGGGGATGGTGTCCTATTCGCGGGCGATGTCGTAGTCAACGGCGTGCACCCTCTTATGGGGGAGGCCAACTCCAAGGAGTGGTTGGGTGCCCTGACCTACATCCGCAGGCCGTGGGTGAAAGCAGGGGTTATTGTGCCCGGCGAGGGCGAGATATGCGACAAGGAGGCTACCGAGAAGCTGTCCCAATACATCCGCCGATTGCGCGCCAGGATGCGGGGGGCGTATTCGAAAGGCCACAGCAGAGCCGAAGCTGTCGCCTCAGCGGCTGAGACGATAGATTTCTTCCCCATGACCGATGAGGAAGAGGGAGAGGCCAAGCAACGATTGAAGGCCAATGCGGAGCGGATCTACGAGGAGATGAGGGCCAGCGGGGGAGGGTGAACAACGGACGTATCTGTTCACCTTGTGCTCGCAGCGGACCCTAGTCCGCTGCCCAAAGGGCGCGGTCGGGCGCCGAAAACCGCTGGCCCTACCTGGTCAGGGTCACAACGGGCTGCCGAGGCCGCTGGACTAGGGTCCAGCGAGAGCAGGTGAATAGCTACCAACGGACTATGGGATTTGAGCGGTTAGGTGCCAGGCACTTTCGGCGAGGATTTCAAAGCACGAGCGTGTTTCAATCGTCTTCGGCGTCGGGCCAGGAGTGCCGGGCACCTGAGTGAGGAGGGCTGATATGGCTACAGCGAAAGGAATCGAGGAGATAAAGGCGATCAAGGATCAGTACAAGGATGACCTTCTCCAGAAAAAGAACGTCGTGGGGCTGGGGATCGGATACAAGGAGGTCGAGGGCCAGGAGACTGCGCAGTTGAGCCTGGTAGTGATGGTGAGGAAGAAAGAACCGTCCTCACAACTCGATGCCACGGATCTGGTACCCTCTGAAATAGAAGGGGTACCCGTTGACGTGAAAGAGGTGGGGGAGATCGTTGCCCTGGCTTCATAAAACCGTAAACGCCCGGAGGGTGTCGTTGCGAGTCTCCCATGGCGCGGTGCGCCATCCGTAGGCGGCAGAAACTTCATCGTGTCATTGCGAGGCACGGTTTTTGTGCCGAAGCAATCCCCAACCCGCGAGGAGGAGATTGCTTCGCTCCCTGCGGTCGCTCGCAATGACACAGCGCTGAGAATTCAAAGGAGGCGAAGAAATGAACTTAGAGCCAGTTATCCAGACTAAGAGGCAGAACCTCAACTACTTATTGAGCAGGAGGAACGTAGTCGCCTGCGGGGTCGGCTTCAAGGAGACCGAGCGCGGGATGACCGATGAGCCCTGCGTGGTGGTCTCGGTGACGAAGAAGATGCCAGAAGCGCAGCTATCGCCCGCCGACGTCGTGCCCAAGAAGCTGGGCGAGGTGAAGACCGATGTCGTGGAGACGGGGGTCATCAGAGCCCTGCAAGGCCACACCGATCGCTGGCGTCCTGCGCCTGGGGGCGTCTCCATCGGGCACGTTGACATCACGGCGGGGACCCTGGGCTGTCTGGTGACCAGGGGTGACCAGCTTTTCATCCTCAGCAACAACCACGTGCTGGCCAACAGCAACGCAGCCCAGAGGGGCGATCCCATCATCCAGCCCGGCCGTTATGATGGGGGAACCCTCGATGACCAGATCGCCACCCTGGAGGATTTCATCCCCATAAACTTCGGCACCAGTCCGCCCACCTGCTCGATGGCCACGGGTGTAGAGGGCTTTCTCAACTGGCTGGCCAAACTGCTTGGTTCAAGCCACAGGGTGATGGCTTTTCAGGAAGTTCCCGACAGGAACCTGGTGGATGCCGCTATTGCCCGACCTCTCTCCGACGATCTTGTGGAGAAGAGAATCCTGGAGATCGGTGTGCCCCAGGGATCGAGAGATGCCACTCTGGGCACCCAGGTCAAGAAGAGCGGGCGCACCACTGGCTTCACCACTGGCCGGATCACCCAGATTGATGTCACAACCCAGGTGAGCTATGGGGAGGGGCAAGACGCTATCTTTGAGGATCAGTTGATGGCCGGGGCTATGAGCAAAGGGGGAGACTCAGGGTCCGCCGTGCTGGACGAGGACGATTTCGTCGTCGGTTTGCTGTTCGCGGGCTCCGACACCACCACGATCATCAACCCCATCCAGTTCGTGCTCGAAGCCCTGAACGTGGAGATCGCGGTTTAGGCACTTGCAGTAAAACGTGAAACGTGAAACGTAAAGTCATCGCGTTTCACGTTTTACGCCATGCGCCAGTAGTCACCGCCACCGCCTTCTCGCCCCATCATCCTTCTTTCGACGAACTCCCGACGGATGGTGGCGTAGTCCTCGTGGAAGCGCGAGATGATCTCGTTGACCTCGCTCTCGGCGTATCGGCGGCCGGGTTCGAACTCTTCCAGAATATAGCGCAAGATAACCATTCGCTTCTTGTGCTTGGTGGGGATCGCCTTCAGGCGGCCATCCTCAAGATAATCACGCAGCACCTTGCGGTCGTAGCTTTCCAGGTCCAGAACTCGTGCCGTGTCCTGGAGCGTCTCGGTTGAGAGGAGCCGACTGGACATCTGGCGCAAGGTCTCGGCCCGCAGGGAGTAGACGTTGTAGTATCCCTCTGCCGAAGCCACGACCAGTCCAGCTTCCGCCAGCTTGCGCAGGTGATGGGACACTGTGGCCGCGCTGAGGTCAAGGATCGCCGCCAGCTCTTCCACGCAGAGGGGTTTCTGGGCCAAGAGCCCCACTATTTTCAACCGTTTCTCGTCGCCCAAAGCCTTGAAAAAGGCGAGCAGTTCCTCGAATTCGGCAGTTCTTTCCTCCATAGCTCCTCCAATTTAATTTGATAAGCGTCGAATTAATTATACCGTTGTTGGTCTAATTTGTCAAGGAGCAATGTCGTGATGGAAATAGACACAGATGCCTTTGTCACCAGAGACGCCGATGTGGCCTACATCATGGAATGTATCGAGGATGGGGATTGCTGCTCCGTAGTGGGTCTGAGCAACACGGGCAAGTCCACTTTGCTGCGCTCTATCCCCTTGCCTGCGGTGCGGAGAAAGTACCTGGGGGATCGAGCCGATGACTACATCTTCGTCTACATTGACTTCAACCTGATGTTGGAGCTCACGGAACAGGGGTTCTACGAGCTCATCCTGCGCAGCACTTTGGCCGAGCTCAGGGAGTTGGAGATAGAGCAGGGGCTGCTGGATCGCGTCGCTGCTTCTTATCGCCAGTTGGTAGAACCTGCCAACCCATTTCTGGTGCCGCTTAGTTTTAACGAGGGCCTCACGGCAATCAGCGAGGGTCTCAAACAGCGCGTCGTCTTTCTCTTCGATGAGTTCGATGAGCCCTTCGCTGGCCTGGATGAGCGCGTCTTGTTGAACCTCCGGGCTCTCAAGGACAACTATGATCCCCGCTTTTCGTACGTGGCGGCCACTGACCAGCCGCTCAGCGGGCAGCAGCGCGGGGAGAAGGTGGCCGAGTTCTGCGAGCTTTTTGCCCTTAACACTCTCTTCCTGTCCACTTTGGGAAGAGATGATGCCAGGCAGGTTGTGGCCCAGTTTGCCAGGGAGGAGGAGGTGGAGCTAAGCACCGCTGACACAGACTTCATCATCGCCCAGGCCGGCGGCCATCCCGGCCTGCTGGAGGCCACCTGTCGCGTCCTGGCCGAGGTCGGCGGCGATTACCCCGATTTCTATCGAGACCAAAGCTACAAGCTAGTTCGGGAGCGACTCGATAGCGATGTCAGCATCCGGACCGAGTGTGCCAAACTCTGGAACGATCTGACCGCTGAAGAGCAGGAGGCGTTGACGGCTTTCGTCTCCAGGCCAGGGGAGCCTTTGGACGCGGAGTTAGAGGGTTCTCTGCGGCAGAAGGCCATCGTGGAGGAAAAAGCGGGCGAGTTGGCGATCTTCGGCCAGTTGTTCGAGGGCTTCGCCCGCAGGCAGAGACTGGTGAAGAGACGCGAGCCTCAGGGGGTGCGGGTGGATGTGGATTCCGGCCACGTCTGGGTGGATGGGGGATTGGCTCCCGATTTAACCGACCTGGAGTACAGATTATTGCTCCTGCTTTACGGCCACCTGGACAAGATCTGCGACAAGTATCAGATCGTGGAGTCCGTCTGGGGCGAGGACTACATTGACGAGGTTGACGATGCCCGTATCGGGAAGCTGGTCAACCGCCTGCGCCAGAGGATCGAGCCCGACCCGTCGGAGCCCAGGTATCTGATCACCGTCCGCGGCCGGGGATACAGATTGGTCAGTCCGTGAAACTTGAGAAACCAGGTTTTTTGCGTTGGGAAAGTGACTCTCGCTGGCAGCATTACATGGGTCAGCCAGCTCTTTGACCCA
>CAYNWI010000119.1:7240-7555 GCA_964400825.1 uncultured Anaerolineae bacterium
CACCGTCCGCGGCCGGGGATACAGATTGGTCAGTCCATGAGATGTCGGCCTTTTGTCTGCTGCATGTCGTGCAAACCTGCTGGTTTTGTGATATAATATGGCTAGATTGATTGAGGGCAGTTTTGGAGGCTGTCTTTGATCACTAAAAAAGAAAGGAGGGTGAAAAAATGGCATCGCTGTTGGAAAAAGTTAGAACGCTGATCTCGGCTAATCTGCACGCTATCGTGGACGCGGCGCTCAAGTCCAACTCCATCGCTGTGGTTGATCAGTACATCCGCCAGATAGAGGACAGCCTGGAGGATCTGGAGGACGCGA
>CAYNWI010000120.1:0-7383 GCA_964400825.1 uncultured Anaerolineae bacterium
GGGCGACGACGCGCCCCTGTGGGGAGCCATCGCCCTGGCGGAAGACCGGATCAGCGCTTAATCACCGTTCGCCGAAGGTCTCCTGACCGAGGCGTCCCCAGAGCTCGGTCGGGAGACCTTCGCTCATTACCAGGGACCAGATCAGCACTTTAATCTTTCCATAAGTAAGGATGAAACGACCATGATTGATCCTAGCTTTCCACCGCGATTTGGAGGCCATGCGCATCGGCCACGCCGTTCGGGCCATCGAAGATCCGGCACTGTTGGACTACCTGGCGGAGCACCAAATCGGCATCGAGTCGAGCCTGACCAGCAACGTGCAGACCAGCACCGTGCCCGATTATGCCAGTCACCCGCTGCGAACCTTTCTGGAGCGAGGGCTGTTGGCGACGATCAACACCGATGATCCGGGTGTGAGTGGTATTGACCTGCGGCACGAATACGAGGTGGCTGCGCCGGCAGCGGGTCTGACAGCCGAGCAGGCACGCCAGGCCCAACGCAATGCCCTGACCATTGCCTTTCTCTCGGTCGAAGAAAAGGAGGCGTTGGTGGCCCAGAAAGCGCGGTAGGGAGGGTCCTCTTTGGTGAGTTCTTCCGGCGCGGCACGCGAAAGGTCTGCCTGAACACCAACGCACAGAACCTCACTGACGCCATCTGCCTCTACGAAAAGGCCGGCATGCACATGCAGCGCCAGTACGTCACCTACGAGAAGGAGAGGAACTGAGTACTCAGTCAGTGGAGGTTGACCATTTGGGAGGTAGTGCGAGGAGATTAAGATTAGACTCTGACGCTCCTTGGGAGTGTAACGCCGCATAGCCAGGAGTGTCTCTGAACCATGGTTGGATAGCGACTCGAAACGGACCACAGGCAGGGCAGCCAAGTCGTCAGTCCTTTGCTATCGTAGCCCACCTCTTGGAGATAGTTGTTACCGCCTCCCAGGAGAGTCCGGCCTCTTGCATCAACGTAGCTTGCAGTGTCTCTTTGAGGCTTGGAATAGATGAAATCGTGAGGGCGAAAGTATCTACATATTCATTCATTGCGAGCGCCATAAGTAGGTCAGCTAAATCATCTCGGACCATCACTTTCACACGATCAGACACAAAATCTTTTGGAAGAGATGCCCTTTCCCCAGAATAGAACACGCCGAAGACATAGTCGTACTGGCTCACTAGTTCCTGGTAACCCCGCAGATCTCTCACGTGCTCTATCAGCACGCCCATACCAGAGTGGTGGATGCCTCCAGGATCTGAGAACTGAATTTCCCAGAAGTGATGTCCAGCGAGCGTGTCTTCTCCTACAACTTCATAGCCTTGTAGAAAGAGGGCCACAGGAAACAAGGCAGTGAGACCATCGGTCGATAGTCCAGCTATGCCCATTGCCAGGCGCTGCTTGACCTGCCGGAGGTCTTCTACCAAACGTGAAGATGTCAGAAAAGGCTCTGTTATTCCCGCCAGGCTCTGTTGCATCAAGCTATGAACTATATGTATGCCATTGCTGAGATCAATCATCTTCAACTTCCTATTCCTAAACTGCTATCGCCAAGATACTCATCGCACCAACACACAGCGAAACCCGGTAGCCCCGTGCCTTTGGTTGCAAGGAAGTGCCTGGCGCATGATACACATGGTCCGCCATCTTGTTAAAGCGTTGAAAGATCCACCCCTGACCGCCCGGTCTTGGGGCGCTTGGGGATACTGCTCTCCGTAGCGCTTGAATTGGTCAGACGTCCATTCCGTCACATTCCCGGCCATATCCATCACTCCGAATGGACTGGCTCCAGCAGGGTAGATACCCACAGGGGTTGTAGTGTACAAGTCGATGTTGGCACGGTCCTCTTCCCATGTCATACCCCAAGGCCACCAACGCCCGTCGCTACCCCGAGCAGCCCATTCCCATTCCGCCTCCGTTGGTAGGCGATAGAGGTGTTCCTGACCAGTCTTTTCGGTCATATAGGCCGAGCGCCAATGGCAAAAGGCTTCTGCCTCGTACCAACTCACCCCCAAGACAGGATGGTTGGGCTTTCGAATGCCTAGCTCGTCGTGGTCCCAGTAAGAGGGCTTTGGATCGGCTCCCCATCGCCACCGCCAGCCTTCCTCTGACCAGTATACTTCGTTGCTATATCCTCCGGCGTCCATAAACTGCTTGTACTGCCAGTTAGTCACTGGATAGCGATCTATCGTGAAAGCATTAACCTGCACTGTCTGTTGAGGGGTAGCGAGGGCCAGCATTCGCCGCAGATCGGGCCTATCACCAGCCTGGTGAATAATAGCCTCCACCGCTGTTTCAGAGAGCCCCATTACCAACTCCCCTGCTGAGATTTCTAGCATCTCCCCAAGTCGAGGATCCCCAACTTCACCCAGGACATCTCCCGCATCCCTTCTAATCTCAAAGCTTTCCTCAGAGTCACTGATGACGGCTATTAGGCCAGCAAGTACTTCATCTCTGACCTTAACTCTGACTGCGCCACGACCGGCATCCCCGAGACATTCTCCGATGAGAATGAAGTGAGATCCCTTCTCCCTCGTTGGGCTGCCTTCTGCCGTCTTCAACATCGCGGTGAGCAAACCTTCCAACCGCGCGCCTCGCAAGAGGCCAGCCGTGAGTCGGATGCTCTCTCTCCAGCGGAGGTCGCCCATATGTTTGCAGACTAATTCACTGGTGTTCGGCTGATTGCACATATACTCAGCCGCCAGGAACTCCTCGAAGGTTTGATGGGGAAAACTGTATTCTCCACTTCCTCGCTCGACAAGCAGCCCCGTTTGCTCAGACACAATCTCGATAAAAGCGCGGGCTTGTTCCTGAGCTCGAATTCTGCTCAGGCCCTCGTGCTCTTGCAGCCAGCCGGCAACGTGATCCTCCAATTCGGAGCGGGGAATAGTGCTCCCAGGCTCCTGTTCGTGCATCCATAGAGCAATAGGCCCCAGGACGCCGCTAATGTAGTACCTATCGAACTGGAGTTCTTCTGGCGTTACTGGGCGGTCAGCCATGCTCCGTGCCCAATCCCAGGTCTCAACCAAGGCCTTCACGCACTCGCTGTATAGTTCGGCCCGATGGTGCGGTAAGTGAGCGCCGCGATAGTAATAGAGCAAGACCATGATAGCCAAGAGCAAAGGGGTTCTGGCCAAGTCAAAGACGCCGGGATTGCGAAAGATGGTCTTGAGCAAATCATCTGCCGACCCTGCTTCCCTGCCGAAGCCGTAGTTATGAAAGACTTCAAACCAGCGTTCCGCAAAGGTACGAATCTCGTGCTTGGTGAAAGGGGCTATGGAGATAACAGCAAAATCCTTCTCCAGGGGAGCCTGGCGATAGCTGGCCGGACGGCTAGTTACGATGAAGCGGTTCTTCGGATAGCGGATGACGAAATCACGGATGCGCTCTACAACCCCCCATCGCTCTCCGGTGGAGATGATCTCGTCCAGGCCATCCAGCAACACCATGCAATTACCTCGCTCCAGCTCATAATCAAAAAGTGGCTTCAATCCCCCTTGCCCACGTCCCCTGAAATACACGGGCAGATAGTCGGCCAGAGAGATGTCTGGGTCGTCGCGCAGAACCCTGGCATAGGCAGAGACGGGAAATAGCAAAGGAAACCATATTCTGTCTGCAGCAAGCTCGATCCCTAACATGTTCGTCACCGCTGTTGGGCCTCCAGTCAGAGCCAGGGCAACGTACCTCAACAGGGTTGTTTTCCCTGTACCAGGGTCGCCGAGCACGGCGGCTTGCTTCTTGCGTAGGAGTAATTTCCCGAAATCCAGGGGCTCCGTCTGCCCTCGCTCTGCTGCCTCGAGTGGCTCCGGGGCGGGCAGGAAAGATTCACCCTCGTATCTGATCCGCAGGGGGACAAAGAGTTCCGACAAAGGCAAGGAGACGAACTCTTTGAGAAACAAGAGACCCCGGAAGTCCATTTGCCCTTCGCGCTGGACGAGATAATTGAAGTAATATTCCCGCAGCTTGTCCCGCTTGTGCCGCTCGGCTGTAGCTGTGTCGGTTGAGAATTCAAATGGGCCAGTAATGCAACTCCAGAAATCGCCAGCCCTCATTCCCATCTCGGCTGCTATATCCGGCGGGACAAAGAACACGTAGGAGCAACTGAAGCGATGAAGCGCATCCCGGTCCTGGTTCAAGCGGGCAATAGCCCAGTCTCTTTCCTCGGGAGACAAACTGTGCCAGCCCTCGACAAACAGAATGTGTGGGCGCTCGGTCTCAAATGGTTCCTGCCACAAGTACATAGCCACGCTGGGTTGGGTACCATCAATAGGCCAACTCTTAATCTCGAATTCCTCTACCAAATCTGCAAAGAGATTGGCAAGGACGGTGTTCTCTAATTCCCAATCATCTACGATCACCACGATCAGGGCGCCTGTCTCTTTGTAGTGTCGCAATGCGTTGAGCAGCTTTTGGTATTCTTTATCAGTGACGAACGGCATCGGTCATACCTCCGTGGCCTTGAAACCTTGCAATATCATGCGCACGATGGGGTGGAGGTCGTACCACACACTATCGTTAACATAGCTCAGAATATACAGGTTCAAGATCAGATTGTCGCCAACCTCGGTACCCGAACGCCTAAGGGATTCTAGGAAACCTTGCAGTTCCTCAAATTCAGTTCGTCCCAAAGGTAGGGAAAACTTGCGCTGTTCACTATAAACTGCTTTACGAGCAGACAGCAGATCAATTCGACGCTGGGATCTCGTTTCAGCTTCCAGGATGGCTTCGCGCATCAGCACGATAAGTTGTCGCATCACCCCACCACTCATTGCCACCAAGAGGTCGAGTGCCTCAGGGGCAATCACGTCTTCCGTCGCCATTCCCAAGCTCTGCAACCGCCTGTGCACGACTTGCCGCATCGTCTGCCAGCCCTTTTCGTACCTGACATTCGGCTGGCCTGGCTCGTGGAGCTTGATGTTGGGAAACTCTTTTGTGGGGAAGCGATTCCGCACTTGGCTATAGTCAGGGTGATAGCACAACACAATGGGCGCAGCGTAGACTGCCCGGCAGGAAGGAGCTTGCAGCACCCAACTATCGGCAAAGAGGGAACGAGCGTGATCCAAATCATCCACTTTGTCGAGACCGTCCACGATTAGAAACACCGGCTTGCCTGCTTTATCTTCTACATCTCGCACGATGGCCTGCACCCGCACAATGACCTCCGACAACCGTGGACTCATCTCCAGCTTGCGTAGTGCCTTACCAGTAGTGCTGAGGGCGAACGGTGCGCCACTCGTTAGCTCGCCGATCAGACTGCCAGCGGTGGTTGCGGCCACAGGTCCCCCTATCAGTCCGATTCCAAAGCAAACAATGGCGCCCAATATCTGGCTTACGTCGAGTCGGAAACCTTCCTCCTGTGTTTCTTCCTGGATCAGCGTGCTCAGACTCTTTTCCAAATCATCGCACAGTCTCTTGTCTGGCTTGTCGGATAACTCAGCCTCTGCCACCTTATAAGTTGCAAAGCCCGTCATCGAGAGCACGTCCAGTTGGTTTAAACTGGGAATATTCCCGCCCGTGCTACGGTCTAAGTCAAGCCAAATCACAAAGTATTGATCCTTTATCAACTGAGCGAACTTGGCTAATTCCGAACTTTTACCACTGCCACGATGCCCAGTCAGCACGGTCTGGAGAGCAACCCGCTCGGGCCTCATCTCAAGCACCAGTTTCTCCAGTGGACTGTCTTCCCGTTCCACAAAATAGGCATTGAGGTCATCACCCCACAGATAATTCCAGGGGTCAAAGGCATTGATAATCGGTGTCCAATATTGTCCAATGTTTTGTTGCTCCGCCATCGGTTTCCTCCTTATTGATTGCAAGCGCGTTGGGAGTAACGCGCCTGCCGCCACAACCAAACCACAGACACACAGTGCCAAGTTATTTGGGCAGTGGCGGCAGTTTCTCTGCTGGTATCTCGGTGATCTCAATCCCGTCATTATAAACGGTGAAAGCCGGTCGGCCCATACGCACAAATTCTGTGGTCACAAATCGTTCAGCGTATGCCAAGTGTACCGGAGAGGGGCCCATGTTGGTAATGGTGAAGAACAGATACCCCCTGTAGCCGGGGTCGATGATCCCACCATTGTAGAGTAGCCCCTTGATGGCAAAATAGGAGCGCATTGACATCCGGCCTTTCATATCAGAGGGCAAGTGCACTTTTTCCAGGCTGTAAACCACTGCACTGCGGCCGACAGGGATCTCAAGACCACCATCACGCTCAACATCAATCTTGACGTATCCACCTTCTCGTTCAGGCAGCACCACGATGGCAGTTTTCCCGACCCTTATGTCGTAGGAAGCCCCCTTTAACACTTCAGGTGAGAAAGGCTCCAGTAAATTGCTTTCCATCGCTGCCCTTCGGATATCGGCGTCCAACAAAGTCTCATCTGTCATTTTCTTTTCCTCCCTGACTTGTTTTGTTGTCCAAGCGATTGAAAGGGCTGTTGCATCTTGCTGAGACGCAAAGCGTTACAATTCAAGCCCAAGGACGGCCATACATCTTGATTCGCACTTCTCTAACGATCTCTTTGAGCTTCAGTTGATAGTCCAGAGGCCCCTGCGTTAGAATCTTTCCGGTTGTGTAAAAATTTACCGGAATGGGCCTTTCCCGCTCGGCGTGGGCAAACAAAGCCTGATAGCCACTGTTGATGCTTCTGATTGATAGCAAAAACAGGTTTTCCCTTTCTGCTGCCAGGTCTTTGAAAACAGACATGAGCTTATTCGACCGTAAAAGCTCTTGCTGTTTCTGCGAGGGCAACCAGTCAACTCCGAGAAGCGGCTCTACTCTTTTACTGACGAAACCCCACACTCGTTCTATCGGCAAGTCGCCCTTGACAACTTGGACGTTTTCCGAAAACGGGCGCAGCCCCTCCATCACTTCTTGGTAGCGTCCTGCGACCATCCGCAACGCTTCAGAGTTTTCAAAAAGCTCATAGTGAAAGCCTCGACTGGCAGTGATACGCTGCATGCAGGTTTCTACCGGCACATCCAAAAAGATCGTTAGATCTGGGCGGATACAGAGGTAGTTCAGTTGATATATCCAACGCCTCTCGACATCGAGGGATTGGTAGGCCAGCGATGACAGATAGTAGCGGTCGCAAACGACGTGCCATCCACCAGCCAGCCGGTGAGCGATGCCGTTGTTTCGGCAATAGAGGTGATCTAGCCGGTCCGTGGCAAACAGTAAAGCTAGCGTCTGGCGGTCAGCTTTCAACCTCCTCGTCAGAATTGATCTGATTTGCGCACCGGCAGGCCCTCGGCTAGGTTCCTGGGTCAAATAGGCCATTCCCGTGGCTTTCAACAGGTGATCGTGGAGCAGTCGAGCCTGCGTGGTCGTGCCAGCGCCATCCAGACCCTCGATGACAATGAAGCGTCCTGGCCCCTCGTTAAGAATCATAC
>CAYNWI010000121.1:0-7371 GCA_964400825.1 uncultured Anaerolineae bacterium
CCTTTCCTGGCGTAGTAAAAGGCCGCCACCGCGAAGAGCAAGAAGAGCGATTCGGTGTAGACTCCCAGGAAGAAGAAGGCGGTAGGGAAAACCGACAGGTAAACGACGGCGCGAGTGGCGACCTGGGGATCAAACTCCAACTGCGTCAGTTTGTAGAGAGCGATCAGGGCCAAGAAGTAGGCCACGTTGGAGACGATGATTCCGCCCAGCAGATAATTGCCCCAGAGCACTTTCCCGACCAGCCTGGTCAAGAGGGGATAAAGCGGGAAAAAGACGGTCGTGCCGTCGCCCTGAGCGTAACCCTGCATGGCTATCTTGGTGTACCAGATGGAGTCGAACCGCTGCCAGACCCCCAGCAGCGCGTTGCCGATTCCGGGAGGTACTGGTTGGACTCCGTGATAGTACGTAACGTGGTACATAGGAAACTGGAAAAGCGCCAGGGCCGCGACCAGCGAGAGCGATATCCTCATGGTGACGAAAATCACCACGGCCCATCTGAAGGCAGAGACATCTCCGCTCCAGGGCCGTGAAACGTGAAACGTGAAACGCGAAACGTCGAGGCTAAACATATCTACCCCTGGTGATAAAGCTTTGGAAGCGCTCGTATCTCTTCAACATGGTGACGGGGTCTGCCAGGGGACTGAACCAGGGAAACTCCGATGACGTTCGCTCTCGCTGGATCTCCCTGCGCTTTCTCAACATCTCAGGCAATAAGCCCAGGCTGGCCAGCCTCCCCCGTAAGGGACTTGCATCCTGCCTCTTAAACAAGCTGTAAAAGGCCGATGCCAAATCATAGAAGGCGATGAGGGGCAAGAAGAGAAAGATTCGAGGAGACGGATAGTTTTTGACCATCGTCCAGATCTTGTTCCGACCTAAAAGGCGGTTTTTGAAAGCCGAGCCTTCCAAGCCCGTCCCTGAGTGAACGTGATAGACGACCGCTCGCGGGTTGTACATGCACCTCCAGCCCCGGGAACGAGCGCGCCAGGCCAGGTCCACGTCCTCGTGGTAGGCAAAGAAATCCTCGTCGAACAGACCGACCTCGTCTAACATCTCCCGACGATAAAGGGCCGCGCCAGCGCAGGGGCCGAATATCTCTACCGGCTCGCGCTCCAGGCCATCGTCTCGTTCTCCGCCCCGCCGGTCCCAGGCGATGCCCGCTACGTCCAGACTGATGCCGGTGGAGTTGAGAACGCCGGTGTGGTGATAAAAGAGCATTTTGGAAGCGCACATCCCTATCTTCGGATCGGTCTCCACGACCTTGACCAGTTCCTCCAGCCAGTCTGGCTCCGCTCGCGTGTCGTTGTTCAGGGTGACGATGTAGTCCCCTCCCGCTACTCTGATGGCCACGTTGTTGCCTGCCGCAAAGCCCAGGTTCTGGCCGTTCTCGATTACCCTGACTTGCGGGAACCTCGCCGCGACGAAGTCCACCGAACCGTCGCGGGAGCCGTTGTCCACCAGGATGATCTCGTAAGGTGAATAGGTCTGGGTCAAGAGGGCGGACACACACTCCTCGAGGAACCTCTTGCCGTTCCAGTTTACGACGATGATTGATGCTTTTCGATTCATGGCACCCTGTCAAGCTCTATGCGATCCAGGACGATGCCCAGCTCTCGGACGTCTCCCAGCCCCGCCTCAGCGGGAATCCAGGTATTGGTCTCCAGGCGGAGGAGAGCCGTCCTGGCCTGAGGGTCAGCTACCGCATCCGCAGGCACTATCACAGTCTGGGTTTTGAACTCATCAGCCAACTTGAACCTGTCGAGGAGACACTCGTTCAAATAAACGGACACCTCGGCTGGTTCAACCCCGGCGGGGCGCGGGCTGCCCACCGTGAGCGAAAGAAGCAGGCTCTTTCCCTCTGGAGCCCAGGGCAGCAGTTTTTCGGCCGTTTTCCCCGTCCACCTGTACCAACCGCCGGGGCCACCCTCTCTGGCATAGAAACCTCCCACCAGATGGCCGTAGTCGAACCTGCCCACATCGAGGGAGAAGGGATAGGCGGCACCTTCCCTCTTCCAGGCCGGCTCTATCTTATATACCTCCAGGTCGTAAGAAGTATGCACCATCCCTTGCGGCAGATGGTCGAAGGACGTCTCCGGCAGTGGTATATCCAGGGCCACCTCGCCTACGGGGGAGAAAATGTAGTCGTCTGAGCGCACTCTCGTCAAGCCGTCGTAGGCGACGTAGAAAACCTCCCTGCCGCGATTGCGCCATCTCTCCACCAGATCGGAAAAGGGCTCGTTATCCAACCCCTGCCCCTGCAAGACAAAGGAATCCCTATCATAAAGGTAAGTCAGGGGCAGGGCCAGGGGGTCTCCTATCAACGGGCTTTCGAAGATCACCGCCGCCCTGTCGCTGAGCTGCCCCGCCAGGCGGCTCACTTGCCAGACTGCCCCCTGATAAGGCATCTGCTCGGCCACAGCCAGGCTGGTCTGGAGAAAGGAGGCTGCTAAGACGATTGCCAAAACCGTGGCTAGAATCTGTCTAACTCGCGGCCAAGGGATTGAGATTTGAGATTTGAGATTTGAGACTTGAAAAAGGCCGTAGCTTATGAACAGCATAATGGCGGGTATGACCACCGTCACGTAGCGCCTGATCCAATAGATGTGAAGGGGATTGACCAGAGCCGAGTGAATGAACACAAAACCGTACAGCAGAGCGACGCCCAGAAAGAACATTTTACCCTCGTCGGTTTCCTTGAGGATCATGGCAACCAGCCCGCCGAGGGCCAGCAGCAACCCCAGCGGGGTGACGTACCATCCCAGCCTAACCAGATTCTCCTCGTTGTAGGTTCTGATCATCCCCCCTGCAGGATGATAATACACCATTTGAGGATCGGCGGTGTTGGGTCTGACGAAGTAGGCATAAAGAGCCAGCAGGACAATCAGGAGGGCAGCCCCCCCCCGCCCCCCCCAACTCTGGGGGGGGAGTATCCACTTTTCAAAGTTCGCACGTCGAGCCAGAGCGCGTAGCTGCTTGAGCCGTCGGATCTGGCGAGCCGACGGGAGCAGGAGGGCGAGGATCAGCAAGGCGGCGATCAATATGGCTCCTCCGATGGCCAGGGGAACGATGGAGCTGAAATAGGGAAGGGCCCTGCTTATGGCCGAGAACTGCGTTCGCGAGAAAAGGAGGGTATGGATCAGCCAGTGAGGGAGAAGAGCGGCGAAGGGGACGAAGAAGTACAAATGCTGTGAACGCAGCTTGCGAGTGAAGCGGAGGTAGATGAAATAGAGCGCCACCGGCACGATCAGAAACATGCCGTCCGCCCGCGAAAGCACCGCTAGCCCCAAGCCAAACCCCGCTAGCAATCCAAAGCAACGCTGGGCTGACTGCTCACCTCGCTCGGCCTGGATTGCCAAATCCAGGCCAGGCCGCCGGATCTGGCGATCCGGCGGGAGCGAGGTAGGTACGCGACGGGCGGGTCTCGTGTACAGGACAAAGCAGTAGAGCGCGCCGAGCACCAGGAATTGGGTCAGCACCTCGGACATGGCCCACCTGGAGAACCACATCTGAACGACGTTGATGGCCAACAGGAACGAAGCCAGCAACCCGACTCTGCCATCGAACAAAGCTTTCCCAGCAAAATAGAGGGCGATCACCCCCAGCAGCCCAAACAGGGGAGTGACGTACAAAAACATCGGCGTGCTGGGAAAATGGCCCAAAATCCCCAGCACATCCAGCGGGGCAAAGGGATTCATGCCCACCCTCATCCCGAAGATCGAGTAGAAGATGGCGATCCAGACCTGGTAGAGATGGTTCTGCTGCGAGAAAAGCATTCCCTGCTCCATATCCCAGATGCGGACTCCGTCGCCGAAGAATCTCATCAACTCGGAACCGGAGGGAAATCGGTAGGAGTAGAGGAGGGCATTTCCGATGCCGCCAGTCAGATCAGTGAGCAGGGGGTCACGGGCGCGGATCGCTCCCGTCCTGGCGATGTTCACCCCCATCCCCAGGTAAACGCCCGCGTCCGTGGTGCCGAGAATGGACTCGAAGGGGCGAAAGAAAAACAAGCCAGCGATAACAATAATAACCAATAACAAATACCCAATATTCAATCGCAGCTTGGGAATACCACTCCAAGTAAGCCTGACCCTGAAGACAACGGCCATGCTCACCGAATAGACGAGAAGAAGAAACAACAGAGACCAAAGCGAAAAGAGCGCCAGCTCCGCCAGTAGCAGTCCTAACCAGGAGCTAAGGAGGATGCTGGAGAAGACCGACAGAAACAAGGTCACTGGCAAATCAAGCCCTTTGGCTTTCAAAGCCCGGAGGGTTACGTAACCGGGTAAGAAGAGCAGCAACAGAAAGAAGCTCGTTGTTCTTAATATAGCCGTAATTATCAAGCCCTCATCCTCCAGCTATGGTCGGAAAGACTCGTCAGCAACGAAAAAACCATCAATGTTCACTACCCCATCATCAATCAGCGACACCAGCTTTATCCTGTACTGGCCTGCTTCCATTGATCCCAGGAGCAGCTTCTGATACTTCCACTCACCAGCCGTGTAGCCCCATCCGCCAGTTGGCTTAAGAACCATGCTGGGGCTGGAACCTATCAGCTTTCCGCTGGCGTAAACGTCCAGCTCAGCGGCCCATCGCCCCTCGCGAGCATAGCGCAGGTACAAAACGGCCTGGGGCAAGCTGAAAGGGAGGCCTACCTCATATTCCACGACATCACCTCTGCGACTGCCCCAGCCCATGCCCAGGCACTGGTCGTTTGAGGCAGCGATCTTGAAGTCAGCAGCATTGGAGCCGGATTGCGAGAGAAACGCCTCTCCCTCCTGCCAAACGTATTCCCCTGTAGACGCTATCTCGAAAGGCGTTGGCGTGACTGACGGCGTAGCAGGCACGCCACAAGCGGCCAAAACAGGCCCCAGGAGTAGCAGCACTCCCATCACTATCCGAATCCGCTGAATTCTGCAGCCCATCGTCTACTCTGTCCTTCCGATGTAGAAACCATCCAGGTTGATGGCGTTTTGATCGCCATCAGGCTGGATCTCGATCCAATGCTCACCTGAAATCACCTGGCCCAAAGACAAGCCCATCAGGGCCCACTCCGACTCCTCGTATCCCCATCCCCCCGATCCCGGCAGCTCGATCGAGGGCTTCGTCCCTACCAGTTTGCCGTCAAAATACAGGTTGAGTTTCTTAGCGTTATTATCTGCGTGAGCGTACCTCAGGTAAATATAGGCATCGGGAATGTCCTCGGCGACGTGGATCTTATACAATGCAAAATGCGATGCCTCACTCCCCCACCACATTCCCAGACACTTACCGTTAGAAGCGCCCCCCTTAAAATCCTCGCTTTTGTTTCCAAAACTGGTCTCGTACTCCTCGCCTTCTTTCCACAGGGAATAACCCTGACCAGGAGTCGTCACTCGGTAGAGGTAGTACACCGGCGTCCCATCCCGTTGATAAAAGGTTCTTTCTAGTCGAATGGCTTTGTTCGCCTCCCGTACAATTCTCTCAAAAGCGTCGTAGCGGTCGAAGCTGGAGAATTCTTTAGCATAGAACAAATACAGGTTACTGGGATCACTGAGATGTCTCGAAACCTCTCTGGAAAACTCCTCGTTAAGATCCCAACTATATTGAAAGATCTCGACTGGGTTGACCGTTCCCTTCGTGAGAATCTGGATGTTGTTCTTGAATCCCCAATCAACTGCCACGGGAGAGGTGATGTGATCATCTTCCAGATAGTCAGCCAATTCGTAGCTGGCGTCGGAAAACCTGCCCAGGCCGCCGCTTCTTTGCAATGCCTGATGGTATCGAAAGTCCACCCTCAAGTCCTGGGCAATCAGGGCCACGACAACCACGGCCATCAGCGCCGAGGGGAGCATCTTAGGGATGATAACCTGGTAGAGCGTCTCCATAAACAGAGCGATGATGAGCTGGGGCAGGGGCAGCATAATCAGCAAGTGAGTGGCCCCTAGCCCTGAGACGGTGAAACAGCTTTGAACTAATATCAGAGCAAACATCGAAAACAAGAACACGGCTTTGGTCCTGTACGTTTCAGCTTTGTCACTGCAAGCGTTCAGCCACCCTGGCGAAGGTTGTGAATGACCTTGACAATTGACCGGTTGCCGGTGGGCGAAGACGCCCGCGATCCGAAACCTTCGCCAGGGTTCCCCCCACCTGGACAGATACCTGCCGCTAAAGAAGAGGAGGAAAGCTAAGCCAACCACAGAAACGCAAAATATCACTGGGTAGAAGCTATTGTCAAACGAGCTCCCATAAAAACCAAACCAACTGCCCTTTATCAGAACCAGGAACGCCTTTATCTCGGTGAGCAGGTTTCTGAGTAAGTCCAGATTGTTCACCCCCTGGTCGGTGGCGATCAAATTCTTCCCCAGCGCCTTGATGGTGCCCAGGGTATTCAGGTTATACCACAGAAGTCCCCCCGCTCCCACGCAAAAAGATAACAGGCCCAGCACTAACTGTTTAGCATTCATGTTGAAGGCCAGTATCTTCAGGATGGTTCTGCGATCAGGCCAAGAGGCCCGCAAGGGCAGCGCGCTGAACCGAAGGATATAGTAGCTCGCTGACAGGGCGATGATGAACCAGATAAACAAGAATTTTGCGCTGAGCCCCAAGCCCAAAAGAAACGTGCCAGCATATAGATACCAATCTGTCTTCCTCCGATGCCAACGTAACAGACAAAACAAGCTGCCAGCAGCCATAAAGGTCATCACAGACGTAACGTATATCCCTTGCCTGCTCCAAAATATGAACGAGGGGTGAACCGCCAGCAAAAGCACGGTTATAGCCGCTACGCGACGATTGAGGAAATCTTTAACAAATAGGTAGTAAAGGATAAGCGTGAGGCCGCCAAAGACAATAGTCATCAAACGTAATGAAAAGACATTGACGCCCAGAAAGTAGAAAAAGGGGAGCATCAAATAGGTACAAACTGTTCCCAGGTAGCTCATAATCATTACCGGGAATGTCCTTCCCCCAAGAGAGATGCTTACCCCGGTCCATGCCTCCACTGGTTGTCCCAGCACAACTTGCATCGTCGGCACGACATCCATTGCCTCATCGTAGTACAGCCCCGGAAGGTTGATATTGGTAACTGAGATATAAAAGAAGATAGTTAGGGCCAGGACAGATATGGCTATATCTATGATTACTGCCCGCCTGGTGGGCGAGAGTTGCATAGGATCACCTCGAACTAACAGGTCCAGAATTGTCGGGCGGCGTGTCTTTCACAGTAAGCTGGCTCGCGGCCCAATGGTGTGCGTCGCCAGGAGGCTGAAAAGAACTGTCAGCAATGAAGAATCCATCAATGTTCACACTTCCGCCATCTACCTGAGAAACGAACTTAACTCTGTGCTCACCCTCTTCGATAGTTCCCAAAGGCAGCTCCTGATACGCCCACTCATC
>CAYNWI010000122.1:0-1323 GCA_964400825.1 uncultured Anaerolineae bacterium
TTAATGAAGGTCTCGCACTTCCCTCCGAAGCCAGTGTCTCCATAGAGTGCTACAGCGGGGTAGACGCGAAGGGATGTAATGGTATCACTGCCTATGGGGTTATCGCGCAAGTCAGGGTCATTGTGTTTGAAAGGCTCGCCGAAACCTCCATAATTCGGATGCTCAAAAACCGTGGCCATGAAAGGCCCACGTATCCCAATCGAAGTCGCCATGTCATCATACTCGTCAGGAAGATTACCATCATCACCGGTGAAAGTCCTGCACCTTCCGCCAAAGTTCTCGTGCTCACAGAGAGTAGCTCCCTCATCGGCTGGAGGAGCTGACGTAGAGGTAGGGGTGGGCGTGGATGTTGGCCCGGGAGTGACTGGAGTGTTCGTTGGGGTGGGAGTGGGGCCGCCGTCACAACTCAGCTTCCTTGCACCCTCATAGCACTGGCCCGGGGGTGAACCACAGGGCGGATAGCACGCACAACCGCTGTAAAAATCAGGATCGCCAGGGGGAAACCATGTGTTCCACCATATGTCAGACAGGTCGCGTATGCAGACCGGGTTTGAACCACTCTTGACATGGAAATGCAAGTGGGCACCCCAGTCACCTCCTGAGCTTCCTGATTTACCAATCTGCTGCCCCTTTGCAGGACGCTGGTCAACCGAAACCCATATCTCGGAGAGATGTGCATACCAACTGTCCATCCCATTATCGTGGTGAAGTTTTATGCTCCATCCGTAGCCGCTGGGGTCCCAGCCAGCGAACGTGACATTTCCTACCTCTGTGGCTTTGACTGGTGTTCCTGCCGGCACTACAAGATCGATTGCTTCGCCTGCATTGCCAGTGTGTAATCCTTCTCCTGGGCCATTGCTGATCGCATAGCTTCCATCACATGGCAAGCGAAAACCGCCAGGCGCCATAAGGGAAATACTGCCTGGCGGTTCATAAGAGTCTTGTGGATACAAGTGTTCCACCATCTCTTGAGATCGGTCGTAGGGGATAGTAAACGCGAAGCTCTGCAAGATTACTGGCAGTTCTGGGGGAAAGGTTGAGTCCGATGCCGTCATTGTCACGAAGTAAACCTTTGTCCCTCTTGGGATATAGGCAGTCTGGACAAGAGTTTCTCCACGCTGGTAGATCTGCTGCACGGTGCGGATACCATTGACCACCAAGTCATTCTGCTGTACAAGTGGCGGTAACATCCACTCAGCAGGTTGCACCCATTCTTCTAGGCTCTGGGTAGGTGATTTGTCATGCAAGAATACACCAACTTCAACTTTCGCAAAGCCAGCCTGCCTTCGCGTGATAGATCTGTCGACAATCCCATTGATTGGG
>CAYNWI010000122.1:1333-5476 GCA_964400825.1 uncultured Anaerolineae bacterium
AATTAGAAATCGTTGCAACGTCCCCACCCTCAGATCGCTTTGTCGGATAGAGAAACCAATCCGGTGGGTAACGTATTACAAACCCATAGTTTAGGTCGTCGTACAGCAACCAGTTAGGTGTGACTCGGTCCACCGGTGTCACTCCAGGATCAGGCCTCGCCAGCGACACACCGGTTACCTGAGGCATGGCCAGCAAAAGCAAGGCCATGAGCAGAAGCAAGGCAACAGTCAAGAGGTTAGCAGTTCTTCGGTTATGCTTCATCGCATTTTCCTCCTTCTTTTTGTAACAAAAACACCAGCCTCAGGGCACGCAAGGGCGCGGCCTGGCAGCAACGGATAACGAGCGAATAAGCGGATAGGGGCCCGCGCCAGTTCATCCGTTTATTCGCTGCCCATCCGTTGCCTCACAGCAGCCGCAGCCTGGTCACGCGGGGGTCAATGATCACCTCATCCGCCTCGAAGTCGAGTTTGAAGCGCCACTTTTGCATCGTGGCCGCACCGACGATGAGCCGACCTGAGAGACCAGGGATGACCATGAACTCATCTGAAAAGCGGTAGCCGTCCAGGTGAAAGTCCAATCGCACTGCTTCCTTCACCTGCACTGTTCTCCCTGCCTCTGCCGTCTCCAAAGAGAGGGGGCTGGGGAGAGGCTCCAGCACTCCCAATCCCTTGGCTAGGTCCCGATCAAGGCAAGAGTAGGTGGCCCCGCTGTCGAATAGGCCGACCAGTACGTGCTCCCCTTTGGAACCTACCAGCTTGATCTCTTTCTCGATGATGGCCATTGGTTGCACCTCCTCGTATAATCAAAACGCCAGCCTTGGGCACGCAAGAGTGCAGCCATGGCTGGCGTCGGAGTTGAGAGTTTGGGTTGGCTGCTTTGGCCTGGCACTGCCAGAAGCGCACCTTTACACTCGATTCGTTTTATTCTGAACCTGTACTGAGCCTTGTCCTGAGCTCTGTCGAAGGGCTGTCGAAGTATTCGTTGCAGTGTTAGTGGGCCCACTTGGACTCGAACCAAGAACCGACCGGTTATGAGCCGGTTGCTCTGCCATTGAGCTATGGGCCCAACAGAGCGGGAGACGAGATTTGAACTCGCGACAGCCTGCTTGGAAGGCAGGAGCTCTACCCCTGAGCTACTCCCGCATCAGTCGGGGCGGGCGGACTTGAACCGCCGACCTCAGCGTCCCAAACGCTGCGCGCTGGCCAACTGCGCTACGCCCCGCCTGCTAATAGTATAAACTATTTGCCCCAAAACGTCAAACTCTCACCTCACCCAGGAGATACTCTGATCCAGCCAATCGGGGAACTCAGGCCCAAGGTCGAAGACTTTGGTCTGCTCGCTGCCGTCGGGCTTCATGAGGTAAAGCCCCCAGCCCCCATCCCGGTCGGAGAGGAAGGCGATGTGTTGACCATTGGATGACCAGGCGGGGAGGCCGTCTCTGGCGTCATTCATGGTCAGCCGCCTGACCTCTGGAAAGGGCACTCCAACTGTGTAGACCTCCCAGTTGCCGTCGTGATCGGACATGTAGGCGATTTTCGTCCCGTCGGGAGACCAGGCGAGGCCGGTATCGCGGGGGTCAGCGGTAATCAAGATGGGACTGGATAGGTTCTCGTCGGTGGTAAAGCGGATGCCGCAGTTTCCGCCCCCCTCGTTGCAGCCCGTGTAGGCCAGGTTACCTTCGGGCCCCCAGGCCGGCGACCAGCCAGAGACTAGCTCCCTGGCCTCCCCCTGCTCATCAGCAGAGGTGACATAAATCCGCCAGGTATTCTGTACCACGTTGTAGATGACGAAGGCCATGCGCTTCCCGTCGGGCGACCAGGTGGGGAAGCCAGCCTCATCCGAGGCGGTGATGCTTGTCTCGTTGTTCCCGCCGATGTCCACGACGTACAAACCGGGCTTCTGGCTCTGTCGCGAGCGAAAGGCGATTCGTTTCCCGTCAGGGCTAAAGCGCGGTTGGTCAGCAGAACTGGCCACTCTTATCCAGTGCATGTCCTCGGCATATACAACGAAGATGTCGTAGACTCCCCTCTCTTGATCGTAGACCGGCAAGGCGATTTTGCCCAGCGGTAAACTGGCGGCGTATTCGGGGACAACGGTGCTGATGATAGCAGGCGTCGGTGCTACTCCCGAACAAAATCGGTTGGCTTCAGATCTTTTCTCTTCCCCAGCTTGCTCAGGTTGGATTTCGAGGGCCAGTGAGTATTGGTCCTCCGCCGAACACCACTCGCCTCGGTTGACGTATAGGTCTCCTTTGGTGATGTAGGCATCATGGAGTCGCTGTTTTACGTCCATGTATTCGGGCTCAATGCCGTATAATTCTTGAAAGTTGGTGATGGCCTTATCCCAGTCGGCACCCCAGTAACTTATGGCTGTCAGGTAGAGTGCGGCCAATTTCCTTTGCTTGAGGACATCTTCCTGGGCTGGCTTCAGTTCCAGAGCCTTGTCCAGGGAACGCAGGGCTTCCTCTAGCCGTCCCTCGTTGATCAGGGCTAATCCCTGGTCATAGTAGGTCGCGAAGAGCAGCTTCTCCACAGCCTCAGGCTTATAGTCAGCATCGAGAGCGCGCAACTGCTCCAGCGCGAGGACCACGTCATCCCATTTGCCTTCGTTGTAAAAGGTTTGGGCCTGACTGAATAGGTCAGCCACGACCTGTTTATGCATCTCAACCGTGGGCGTTTCCTGGGCTTCGAGCCTGGTTTTAGCTTCACTCAACTGCTCCGCGGCGTCTCGGTAATCTGACACCAGGCGCAGAGTCAGTTCCAGCTCGGCTACGGCCAGTTCGTACTCACCGTTCTCCAGGTGAGCCAGGCCCGCAGTGTAATGCTCCTCCGCTGTCTCCAGCGTCAGACGGTTGCGCTCTTGCAGCCCGTGGTAGACTCCCAGAGCCCCGATACCCAGGATGACCACGAGCAGGAGAATGACCACCAGGGCTAGGCCCTTAAGCCAGGTTGGGGCTGTTCGGCGAGGTCTTGTCTGCGTGGCGATACCTCCCCCTCTGTTAATGGATGAATTATATCCTTTTTCGGCTATCTTGTCCAATTGGCCTTGACTTGTATCTCGTATGGTGATATTATATGGCTGAAACGTAAAACGCGAAACGTAAGGGGGCGAATATGTTCCAGAAGGCTTTCGAAGCCATCCGTGAAGAGTTGTCAGGGCAGGCGGCTAAGGGCTACGTGATGGACATCACCCGCTATCACCGCATGCAAGCCAGCCCTGGTTTCCGCCAGGCGGCGCACTATTGCCTGGATCGCTTGCGCCAGGCGGGCGTCCAGGCCGAGGTCCTGGCCTTCCCGGCCGATGAGAAGACGCGGTACTGGTCGGCGCAGATGTTCCAGGAGTGGGAGGCTACGGAGGCCACCTTGTATCTCGTCGAGCCAGAGGACGAGCGGCGCAAGCTGGCCGATTTCCGCGACTGCCCCATCTCCCTCATCCAGCGCAGCGCGCCCTTTGAAGGAGAAGCGGAGGTGGTTCTCCTGGAGGACGGCGAAGAGGAAGCGGATTATGAAGGGCTGGCCCTGAAGGGCAAAGTGGTGTTTACGAAAGGTGATTTGGACCGGGTGCGTGAGTTGGCCGTGGAGAGACGCGGCGCTGTGGGCATCATCTCCGACGGCATGAGAGAGACACCGCCCGCCCGCGGCCGAATGGACGTACCCGATGCTCTCCAGTACACCTCCTTTTGGTGGATGGGACAAGAGAAGAAGTGCTTCGGCTTTGTCCTCTCGCCACGGGAGGGTGAGAAGCTGCGCCAATTGATCGAGAAGCAGGCTCAGGATGGGGAGCCGCCAGTCAAGGTTCGGGCCAAAGTGGTCAGTCGTTTGTACGATGGCGAGATCGAGGTGGTCTCCGCTCTGATACCGGGGGAAACGGATCAAGAGGTAGTGGTCGTGGCCCATCTTTGCCATCCCCGACCCTCGGCCAACGACAACGCCTCAGGCTCGGCCGCGGCGCTGGAGATCGCCCGCGCCTTGCAAAAGCTGGTTGACAGAGGGAAGCTGACCCAACCCAAACGAGGCATCAGATTTCTGTGGGTGCCTGAGATGACGGGTACCTACGCCTACCTGGCTACCCATGAGGACGAGATCGAGCGCCTGGTGGCCGGCCTCAATCTGGACATGGTGGGCCAAAACCAGGAGCTGTGC
>CAYNWI010000122.1:5576-7176 GCA_964400825.1 uncultured Anaerolineae bacterium
AATCGTGCCCCAGCGGCTATATCGCGGCCCCGTCTCCTTGCGTTCCTATCTTCTTAGCCAACTGGGCGAGGAAGAACGGGAGCAGGTGTGGCAGTTGCGCAAAGAACACAAGAAGGGATTTTTTACCTTGCCTACCCTGGCCGTGTATTGGACTGATGGGAAGCGCACTCTGCTGGAAATCGCCGACTTGATAGAGCTGGAGACTGGCCAGCGCGACGTGGAGCTCCTGGTGGAATACTTCCAGACCCTGGCCAAGCTCAACCTGATCGAATTGTAGAAAGGTGCAACGCACTTCGGAAGTGCGTTGCACCTTTATCCAGTGAGGAGCGTCGAGATGTACCTTGAACCGAGGAAGAGGAGGAGGAAGCGGTCTTCGCCCCTGCGCGTGCTCATCCTGTTGATACTCATCGCCGCGGGCCTGTACATCATCACTCAACAGCCCGATTGGGTGCGCCCCTTCAAGCCTACCCCAATCCCCACCAGGACTGCCCAATCGTACCTGGTGGACGGCCAGGCGTTTTTCCGAGAGGGAAAGATAGACGAGGCCATTGAAGCCTACGAGAGGGCGACGGAACTCGCCCCTGAGGATGCTACGGCCTATGTGCACCTGGCCAGGCTGTTGACGCTGCGTGGCCGCGCCAGCGAGGCCGTGCACCTGGCCCGACGAGCCGTTGAGCTCGAGCCGGAGAGCGCGGAGACGCACGCCATTCTAGGCATGGCCCTGGACTGGGACGGCCAAATTGACGAGGCCATCACTTCTTGCCTGCACGCTGTGGAACTGGACCCCAATTCGGCCGAGGCCCACGCCTATCTGGCCGAGGCCTACGTGGACGCGGGGCGCTGGGATAGAGCCCTGGAAGCTGCTGAGGAGGCCGTCTGGCTTGACGATAGCAGCGTTGATGCCCATCGCAACCTGGGTTACGTCCTGGAGAAGCAAGGGGACTACGAAGGGGCCATCGCTGAATACGAAATAGCGGTGTCCCTTCAGCCTAAGCTGAGCTATCTCTACATCGGCCTGGGCCGCAACTATCGCGTGCTGGACGATTACGACCTGGCTATTGATCAGTTCCAAAAGGCCACCGAAGTTGATCCCAATAATCCTGAGGGCTACGACCAACTGGGCTGGACCCACTATCAACTGGGGGATTATGAGTTGGCCATCATCGAGCTGGAGAGGGCTATCGAGGTTGATCCTGAGTACGCCAGTGCCTACGCCCATCTGGCCATTATCTACTACGTGAAGCGAAACTACGAAGACGCCATCCCCAATTTTGAGCAGGCCATTGAGCTGGGAATCCAGTCGGAAGAGTACTACTATGAGCTTGGCCTCTCGTATGTTTACCTGGGCGAGTGCGACAAGGCCATTCCGTGGCTAGAAAAGGCACTGGAGATAAATCCCGACTCTGAGCCAGCCTGGGACGGGTTGGAGCTTTGTGAGGGGGAATAAGGGGGATAGCGGGAGTGGATGGGAGTCGAACCCACCTTGGCCGCTTCTGCAGCACCCACCAACGGTTTTGAAGACCGCGGAGCCCACCGGGACTCAACCACTCCCCCGATAGCTACAACGGTATGATATATCATTTTCGCCATTTAGTCAAGC
>CAYNWI010000123.1:0-1175 GCA_964400825.1 uncultured Anaerolineae bacterium
GCCACGTGGATGCCGTAGCTGCGGTCGGCGCCGCCGGGGACGATCTTGTGCAAGAAGATCACGTTATCGCCCTCCTCGGCCACGGCCACGTTGTAGTTGCGCACCCGGGGCAGGAGGCTGGCCAACTCCGTCAACTCGTGGTAGTGAGTGGCGTAGAGGGTCTTGGCCCGGAGACGCGGGTGGTTGTGGATGTACTCCACCACCGCCCAGGCGATGGACATGCCGTCGTAGGTGCTGGTGCCGCGCCCGATCTCGTCCAAAATGAGCAGGCTGCGGTTGGTCGCATGGTGGAGGATGTTGGCCATCTCGATCATCTCCACCATGAAGGTGGACTGGCCAGCCCAGATCTCGTCCTGGGCACCGATGCGGGTGAAGATGCGGTCCACCAGCCCCAGCCTGGCCTCGTCGGCGGGGACGAAGGAGCCAATCTGTGCCATGAGGACGATGAGGGCCACCTGGCGAAGGAACGTGGATTTCCCGGACATGTTCGGGCCGGTGATGATCAGAATCATCTCCTCCTGGGAGAGGCGGGCATCGTTGGGCACGAAGGGCTCCTCTCGCCGGATGAGTTCCACCACCGGGTGGCGGCCAGCGATGATCTCGATCTCGTCGCCATCGGTCAGGACGGGGCGGACGTAGTTGTTGCGGATGGCCACCTCGGCCAGGGCGGCGTAGACGTCCAGGTGGGCCAGGGCACGGGCGGTGGAAAGCAGCCGCTCGGCCGAGGCAGCCAACTGGTCGCACACCTGGCGGAAGAGGCGGGTCTCAATGTCGAGGATGCGCTCCTGAGCGTTCAGGATCAGCGATTCGTACTCCTTTAGCTCCGGGGTGATGAAGCGCTCGGCGTTTACCAGGGTCTGCTTGCGGATGTACTCTTCGGGCACAGCATCCAGGTTGGCTTTGGTCACCTCGATGTAATAACCGAAGACCTTGTTGTAGCCTACTTTGAGGGATTTGATGCCCGTTCGCTTCCGCTCAGTTCGCTCCAGGTTAGCTACCCAATTCTTGGCGTCTCTGGAGGCGGTGGCAATGCTATCCAACTCCGCTGAGAAGCCAGGCTTGATCACCCCGCCGCTGGCCAGCGTGGCTGGCGGATCGTCCACGATGGCCTCACCAATGAGGGAGGCTATCTCCTCACAGGGATCCAACTGGGGGAGCAGGGTTTGCAGGGGATG
>CAYNWI010000123.1:1275-5447 GCA_964400825.1 uncultured Anaerolineae bacterium
GCCTCTCGAATCTGCGGCACGCTCTCCAGGCTCTTGCGAATCCCCACCAGGTCCCTGGGCACCGCGATGCGCTGTGCGACTCGACTGGTTAGCCTCTCCAGATCGGCCAGTTCTTTGAGTAGGGCCATCACCTGCGTTCGGGTTGGCGTATCCTGGTAGAGGGCCTCCACTGCGTCTAGCCGCTGCTCCAGTTTGCTCACGTCCAGCAACGGCTGGTTGAGCCACTGGCGGAGCAATCGCCCACCTATGGCCGTGACCGTGGCGTCCAGCACGCCCAGCAGCGATCCCTTGACCGCGCCGGTGCGGATGGTGCGGGTCAGTTCCAGATTCCGCCGCGTGGAGGCGTCGAGGGTCATGAACTCGCTGGTGGAATAGGTCCGCAGATCGCTCAGTTGGGCCAGGGCCGCCTTCTGGGTCTCCCGCAGGTACTGGACGATGACCCCCGCAGCGCGCACGGCCAGGGGCAACCCCTCGCAGCCGTAACCAGCCAGCGATGCCACATCGAAGTGATCGAGGAGAGCCTGGCGAGCGTTACCCAGCTCGAAGCGCCAACTGTCGTATTTTGAAGTTTGAAGTTGGAAATTAGAAATTAGAAATTGGAAATTAGAAGTGTCCTGGATCAGACATTCTGCTGGTCGCAGCCTCTCTAACTCTTCTACCACCGCCTGTTCGACATCGTCGCCTGAGAGTTGGGTGGTGGCGAATTCGCCGGTGGTGATGTCCGCGTAGGCGATGCCTGCCCTGTCGTCCTCGATTACCAGGGCGGCCAGGTAGTTGTTACGCTTTTCTTCGAGCAGCGTCGGTTCCACCACGGTGCCCGGCGTGATCACCCGTGTCACCTCGCGGGGCATCAAACCGCGCACCGTCTGGTCGCCCACCTGATCCACGATAGCCACCTTGTGCCCCGCCTTGATGAGCCTGGCGAGGTAGCCGTCAACGGCGTGATAGGGCACTCCGGCCAATGGCACCCGTTGGCCCTTCCCTACCGGCCGCGAGGTGAGGACGATATCGCAAGCCTTGGCGACGATCTTCGCGTCCTCGTCGAAAGTCTCGTAGAAATCCCCCAGGCGGAAGAGGACGATGGTGTCGGGGTACTGCTTCTTGATTTGCAGATATTGGCGGCGCATTGGAGTTAATCCCTTGGCCATTGGTTTCCCTCTTCTCGTCTAGATTCAGCGCATCACGATTTGCTCCCGCCGGATCGCCAGATCCAGCGGGCTGGCGGCGGATTTGGCAATCCGCCGTGAGCTACTGTGATCTGCTGAGATTATCTCACACGTCTTCCAACAAACCCGTGACCCATCCGATGCCCAGTTCGTACAGCTTGGCCGCGCGGGGCACGCCCGTGATCGGATCCCAGCCCATCATCTCATAGTAGAGAGGTAGGGCTGCCTTAAGAGCAGCAGGGTCTATCGGCTCGCCGGGGCCGAGGGGCTCTGCCATGCGAGGCGGCAGGCGGTCGTCGGCCGGGGTGAAGCCCTGCCGCACGTTGAAGGCGCGGGCCATGGTCACCAGCCGCTCGGCGGCCTTCCACAGCTCCCAGGCGGTGGTGTCCCAACCGGTCACGGCCCGCACCGCCTCCACCACCTGATCGTTGCGGTAGGGCAAGAAATCGCACAGGCAAAGGCAGTTGTCCAGGTGGCGACGCAGGCTGCCGTAGATTATAGCGCGCACCTTCTCTGGGCCGAGCCAGGTGGCTGGCATGGGCTCCAGCACGCCCAGATTGCGGACGCTGTCCAGTCCGGCCTCGTGCTCATAGCTACCGTCGAAGGCGTTGTGCATGTGATCGGCGCCGGTGTAAGAGACAGCGTAGCCCAGCCCCAGGCCGTGCTGGATGCGGGGGTCGTGGTAGGGCAGCTCCTGCCCCTTGACGTGCACGGCCAACCGCTCCGCGCCGCCGCCGATCCGTTCAGCGGCCCGCTTGCTCCCCTCCGCCAGCAGATCGCCAATGCCCTGGCGAGCGGCGATCAACTCCAGCAGTTGCAGCATGACCTCCGTGTTGCCAAAGCGCATATCCAGCCCGCCGGTATCCTCCGGCGTCAGCAGCCCCTCCTCGAAACATTCCATGGCAAAGGCAATCGTCCCTCCGACGGAGATGGTGTCCAGTCCCAGGGCGTTGCACCGCTCGCTGGCCTTGGTCACAGCGTAGACGTCGGTCACGCCGCAGTTGGGGCCAAGGCTGACGGCGGTCTCGTACTCTGTACCGCCGTAAGCCGGGTCTACCGGGTATGGCTCGTCCAGGGAGGCGACCTTTTTGCAGCCCACGGCGCAGGCGTAGCAGCTCTCCATGCGGACCACGACGTGCTCGGCCAGGCCCTCGCGCCCCAGGACGTCGGCCCCGTCCAGGTGGCCGTCGCGGAAGTTGTGCACGGGCAAGGCGCCGTCTCGGTTGTAGGGAACCATGCTGATGCCGGTGCCCAGGTCGGGGAATGCGCCCATCAGGTCTCGGTAGTTACCTCGCATCCAGCGGGCCAGCGCGCCGACTTGGGCGGGATCGGCCAGGGGGACTTTACCGGTGCCGCGAACGGCGACCGCTTTCAGTCTCTTGGCGCCCATCACCGCGCCCAGGCCGGTGCGTCCAGCGGCGTGCTTCAGGTCGGCCATGACGTTGGCGTAGCGAACCAGCTTTTCTCCCGCCGGCCCGCAGAGGGCGATACGAGCCCGCTTCTCCCCCAACTCCTCTCGAATGGCAGCGTGGGTCGCTTTGTTCTCCAGCCTCCACAGGTGGGCGGCATCCCGCAGCTCTGCCTGGCCATCGTGCACCCAGAGGTAGACCGGCGATGCGGCCTGACCTTGGACGATGATGGCGTCAAAGCCAGCGGCCTTCAGCTCCGCCCCCCAGAAGCCGCCCACTTCCGACTCCCCCATCGCGCCGGTGAGAGGCGACCGGGCGCCGATGGCGTTGCGTCCGCTGCCGGCCAGCGGCGCGCCAGTGAGCGGCCCGCAGGCGAAGATGAGCCGGTTCTCCGACCCGAGGGGATCCGTGTCGGGAGGCACCTCTTTCAGCAGGTAGTAGGCCACGAATCCCGCCCCGCCCAGGTAGCGGCGGTAGAAAACGTCGTCAGGCGTCTCAATGGTGATCTGCCCGTCGGTCAGGTTGACTCGCAAGATACGGCGGTGGTATCCGAAAGACATTTTGACTTCCTCTCTACCTCGACAGGGCTTCACTTTGCAGTTCAAAGAGCTCCTGGATACCTTCCTCTGCCAAATCCAGCAGCTCGTGGATGACCTGGCGGGCGAAAGGCTGGCCCTCCGCCGTGCCTTGCACTTCCACGAATTCTCCCCCGGCGGTCATGACCACGTTGAAGTCTACTTCAGCCACGGAGTCTTCTTCATAGCAAGGATCGAGCACTACTTGACCGTTCACTACGCCAATGCTGACAGCGGCTACGGGCGTTGTCAGGACATCGGGGGGAAGCAGGCCGCCTCGGATGAGCTTGTTCAGGGCGATGGCCAGGGCTACGTAACCGCCAGTGACCGAAGCCGTGCGAGTGCCGCCGTCGGCCTGGATAACGTCGCAATCCACGGTCAGGGTACGCCAGCCCAACTTCTCCAGGTTGACGGCGGCTCGCAAGCTGCGGCCAATGAAACGGCGGATCTCCTGGGTGCGTCCCCTGAGGCCTCTGGTCTCGCGAGGAGTGCGCTCGTGGGTGGAGCGGGGCAGCAGGGCGTATTCCGCCGTGACCCAGCCCTGGTTGCGACTCTGGAGCCAGTGTGGCACCCTTTCCTCCACGGTGACGTTGCAGATCACCCGCGTGGCGCCCATCTCGATAAAGACCGAGCCTTCGGGGTACTGCACGTAGTCCGGCGTAATGATCACCGGCCTGAGTTCGTCGTTCCTCCGACCATCAATTCGCATGGTTGCTCCTTAAGCAGAGCACGGGGCTGAACCCCCGTGCTAAAAGGACAAAGCCCCTTCGGGGCTGGATTTTAGCCCGTAGGGCTTTGTCCTTTCAGCCCTGAGGTTCACCTCAGGGCGATGCTTGCAGGCTTTGAAGTCGTTCCTGCAACTTGGTCTGTCTTTGGCGATAGTCCGCCAGCTTGTCCCGCTCCCTCTGCACCACTTGTTCAGGGGCCTTGGCCAGGAAGTCTTCGTTGGCCAGGAGCTTTCCGGAGCCAGCGATTCCCTTGGTGACTTCCTCGATCTCCGCACTCAATCGTTGGCGCTCCTT
>CAYNWI010000123.1:5547-7108 GCA_964400825.1 uncultured Anaerolineae bacterium
CCCTCGTGGGGCAGGTGTTGCCAGATCTCCTCGGTGACGAAGGGCATGAAGGGATGCAGGAGGCGCAGGGTGCGATCAAAGACGTGCACCAACACCTGCCGAGCCGTATCCTTGGCCTCCTCGTCCTCGCCGTAGAGCCTGATCTTAGATATCTCGATGAACCAATCGCAATACTCACCCCACAGGAAGTCGTAGATCTGCCGTCCGGCCTCGCCGAACTGCCAGTCCTCCATGAGGCGGGTCACGTTCCCGATCAAGCGGTTGTGGCGACTCAGTATCCAGCGATCGGGCAACGACCAATTGGGATTTGGGATTTGGTCATTGGTCATTTGCGAGAGCACGAAGCGGGCCGCATTCCACATCTTATTGGCAAAGTTGCGGTTGGCCTCCACGCGGGTGAGCGAGAGGTTAACGTCGTTGCCGGGAGTGGAGCCGGTGAGGAGGGTGAAGCGCAGGGCGTCACTGCCGTACTGGTCTATGACCTCCAGAGGATCTATCACGTTGTGCTTGGAGCGGCTCATCTTCTGACTGTGTTCGTCCCGCACCATCCCGTGCAGGTAGACGTAGTGGAATGGGACGTCGCCAGCACACTCCAGCCCCATCATGATCATCCGCGCCACCCAGAAGAACAGGATGTCGTAGCCGGTCTCGAGGATGGTGGTGGGGTAGAAGTAGCGCAGATCCTCGGTGTCGTCGGGCCAGCCCAGGGTGGAAAAGGGCCATAAGGCCGATGAGAACCAGGTGTCGAGGATGTCCGGGTCCTGGCGAATGTTAGTGCTGCCACAGGCCTGGCACGAGGTGGGATCCTCCATCGTCACCGTGAGCTCGTCGCAGTCATCGCAGTACCACACCGGGATGCGATGGCCCCAGTAGAGCTGGCGGGAGATGCACCAGTCACGGATGTTCTCCATCCAGTGGAAGTAGACTTTATTGAACCGCTCAGGAATGATGCAAATGCGCCCATCGCGCACAGCGTCAATGGCTGCCTCGGCCAGGGGCTTGATCTTGACGAACCACTGGGTGGAGAGGCGAGGCTCGATCACCTGATCACAGCGCTGACAGTGGCCCAGGGCGTGCTGGTGATCCTCGATGCGCACCAGCAGTCCCTCCTTCTCCAGGTCGGCCACTATGTTGCGACGGCACTCGTAGGTGCCCTGCCCGGCATAGGGGCCAGCCAACTCGCTCATGGTGGCGTCGTCGTTCATCACGTCCGGCATCTCCAGGCCGTGGCGTCTTCCGATTTCGTAGTCGGTGGGGTCGTGGGCCGGAGTGACCTTCACCGCGCCGGTGCCGAAGTCGGGGTCCACGGCCAGATCGGCGATGATGGGGATGCGCCGTCCGATGGCCGGGAGGACGGCAGTGCGGCCCACCATCTCGGCGTAGCGCTCGTCGTCGGGATTGACGGCCACCGCCGTGTCGCCCAGGATGGTCTCAGGGCGGGTGGTGGCTACCTCGATCCACTCGGTAGCGCCCTCGGCCCAGCGACCGCTGCCCCACTCTGCCCCCCCTTTCATCCCCCCCAACCTTGGGGGGGAAAGAGGGGGGGCACCTTCCCACCCGT